>JANOWX010000786.1:0-10573 GCA_031418175.1 Acidobacteriota bacterium
GTGTTGCTGGAACAAGCAGCCGAACTTGGCGGCCAGATGTTGCAGATGTTTCACCCGGTGCTGGATTACCCCGGACTGCTGCCCGCCGATGGCCGCGCATTGCGTGATCATTTCGTCCGGCACGTTCAGCAACTGCCACTCGAAGTTCGCACCGCTTGCCAAGTAGAAGAACTTGATCTCGGTTTGCGCCGTGTCAAATGCAAGGGCGAATGGCTGCCAGCGCGCGCGCTCATCCTTGCCACGGGCGCGCGCCAGCGCCGTTTGGGCATTCCGGGCGAAGCTGAATTTGCCTTGCACGAAGACCCGCATCCGCCGCTGCCTTACGTGGGCCAGCCGGTGTGCGTGATCGGCGGCGGCGATTCCGCCGTGCAAAACAGCTTGTTGCTGGCGCCGATGTGCGCTTCGGTCACGCTGCTGCATCGCACTGACCGCTTTCGCGCTCGCAGCGCATGGTTGCGCGAAGCCGAGGCGACACCGAACATCACGTTGCTGCCTCACACAATTCCGGTTGAAATTCATGCCGAACAACTCATCAGCGCCGACACACGCACCGGCGCACGGCGCGCGTTGCCAGCGGCGGCGGTCTTCGTGCGCATCGGCATCACACCGAATACAGAGTTTTTGCAGGGACAGCTTGAACTGGACGAGGCAGGCTACCTGCGCGTGGATCAACACCAGCGCACTTCCCGCGCGTGCGTGTATGCGGTGGGCGATGTGTGCCGGCCCGTCTGTTTGAGCGTGGCGACAGCGGTGGGCCAAGGCGCGGTCGCGGCGAAAGCGCTCTTTCAGCTATTACAAGAAACGCCGAGCCTGCGGTAACGTGCCCGCCAGGGGGCAAAAAAACAATTGCGGCCAAAATGCAGCTTTGCCCAAATCCGTTTGGGTATCGCGCTGGAATCGCGGTAGAATCCGCGCTCGCAACCGCCCGTTCTGACAATTCCGTTTCGCTTGCTGGTCAGACGGGCGGAACTTAACTTGATGGAATTGCTCCTGCGTCAAGTTCATCTTTAACAGACAACAATCAGCGCTTAACTACCGGACAGTATCCGGCGCCTTAAATTACGGGTGCTGGGCAAGGCCGGATAATTCCGCTTCACCCGCAGAATTATCCGTTGCTGGCTTGGTCTTCAACCAGCGTGGCCCTACAGGCTGGCTGAACCAACTGTCCCCTTTCCCGGAACGACGACTATGATTATTCTGAGTGTCACTCCAGCATCCTTACCGAACCAACCCGTGCTTGCGCCAGTCTGCCACACAGCGGTCTGGCACACGGAAAAGACCAGGAGAGTTGCCTTCGGAAACTCGCGCCTTGCACTGTCTGCCCAGTCTAAAGGAACGCGCCTGGTCATTGAAGTTTCCGGCGCCACTGCCGCCGTGCAAACGCAGCAGCCGGAACAAACTCTGGACCGTCAGCCGGAAACCACTGCGGCGCAAACTACGGCCCAGCCTGCGGCGCAGGATCCGCAGGCCAAGCCCAAAGCTGACCCGGGTGCGAGTGCCACGGCGCCGGAGCGCCAACCATTCTGGGAACGGTTTTTCAAGGTTGCGCCGATGCGCACGCGGCTCGAAAAAGCCTTGAACGAAAATTGGAAATTTCCCGAAGTGCGCCCGCGCCAAATCGAGTTTCTGCTGGCGCCGGACGAAGAAGACGCGCGGCGCTTTTTCCTGGATGGCGCCAATGCGCGGCAATACCAACGGCTGGTCAAGGAATTCGGCTGCGGCTTTGAGAATCGGAATGGCACGATCACCGATGATTCGTTTGAGACCCTCAGCGAGTACGGGCCGGAATTGCTGGCGCAATACACCGTCCTGCTCGAAAACCGCGAGACCATCAAACGTTACTATGCCGGCCTTTTCCGCGAGAACCGCATCGGCACGCAATCACTCATCCGCATCAGCAACTCGATGTGGTTCGGGCCCTTCGCCGCGCCCAAATTCAAACGTTTCGCCGATCTGTTGCACACGCGCTTTCAGGTGCCCGATCACGTCATCGGCCCGATGCTGGGCAGCGTGGGCGATTCGTTCTGGCTGCCACGCGTGATGTATCGCAAGAGCGGGCCGCAGGAATTCCAGCAATTGCTCAAGAAAATCGCGCCTTCGACCGAAGGCTCCGGCAATGCCTTTGCGCCCGCGTTGCAATTGCTGGTGATCGGCGAAGAGCACAAAATCCCGTTTAAGACGCTCGATGATTTTGTCGAGAACCTCAGATTGCGTCCACAGGATTTCGGCCCCTTCAGCGCCATCATCTATAACCTGGGCGCGTACCGGCTGGCCGACGAAATCAAATGCCCGACCTTTGCCCATTTCCTGCGGCGCGAACTCGACGAATTCGGCCCGGACATCAATCAGGAATCGGGCCGCTTGTTCGTCAACTCCTACCGCGAATTCAAGGACAACGCCGAGGCGCTCAACGCGTTGCAATCGCCGCGTTACAGCGAAACCAAAACCTTCTTGAAGAGCGTCGGCACCGTTTCATCGTCGGTTTGGAACATGCAACGCATCGCCGTGCTCACCCAGACGCTGACCCCGGACAAACGCGAAAAGGTTCAGAAACTGGCGCGCGAGCTTTCGTCTGAGCTGACCGTCGCTGATGTGATGTTCCTGGCCGACATCTGCGACAACGAACAAGAGACCAAACTGTTGCTCGACCGCCCGGCCTTGATGGCAGGCGTCAAAGACATCCCGATTGACCGCATCGTCGAACGCAGCCACAACGATCTGGTCAAAGAGTTGGAGCGCGAAATTGACAACGCCAACCGCAACGGCCTGTACCGCACCATCCGCAAGCTCCGCAACATGATTGACGAGGAAAAGATGGCCTACACCGAACGCGTTGATCCCAGCAAGCTGACCAATATCCAGCTCAGCCGCCTGTTGATCTTCCACCGTTCGATTGAGATGCCCGGCTTCCTCGACACCGTGGGCTGGAACGTCTCGTTGGATATGCAAAACGCACGCAGCGAAGGCGGCGGCTATCTGGGTTACGACAAAGATATGGCGATGGTCACGATGGTGGCGGGCCAACCCGGCGACAACCGGGCCTATCGTCCAATCAACCTCGATCGCGCGGCAGCCTCGCTGGCGCTCTTCCACAATCACGCCTTCAAAGACACCTTTGCCCAACGTTATATGTCGTTCCTCGCGCGCATGTGGCCGAAGAACAAAAGCAAAGATAAGTACGCCGGTCCCAGCGGCTGGCTGGGCGCTGAAAAGGGCGACATCACGGCGGCGGCGCTGTCGGAACTCCCCTCTTTCATCATCACCAAGGTCGGCCATCCGAAAAACCCCGATGGCACACGCGATATGAAAATGGTCTCGGTCAATTTCGACTGGGTTATCGTAGACCAGCAATCGGGCGAAGCCCTGCGTTCCGACCGGGGCGTTTACACCGTGCCCTATTACACCGACGAACAGTTGGGCAAACTCAAGTGGCCCTCGGGGAAAGAGTTGAAGCGGCGCGAAAAAGAACGGCGTGAAAAATGCCCGCCGATTTTGACGCAACAGGCTTCGGCGCCTGGCTCGAATTGAGCGCGGGACATCCTTTCCACATTCCCAAGGGCAAAGAGACAAAACACGCACACGTTTTTCTCTTTGCCCTTTGTCTTGGCAGTCCCGGCTGTCGCCATACGCGGATCTCCCGGGGCGCCGTAAGGGACATTCTTTGGCGGGCCGCCCGGCCTTGATGTCACGGCCAAAACGGCCTACATTGCGCGCCAGCATTCGCAGAATTTCACTGACCAATCAAGGCAACAGCAAGCAGACTAAAGAAGGCGCCGCGCTGCCGGTTGCGGCGTTTTGCTGGGATAAAACTTTTCACTTCGCGCACAACCAAGCGCTTTGGTTTCGGCTTGGCCGCCATGCTGCGTAAGCCAGTGGCCGGGCCGGGATCAGGCATTGACCAGTCACCAACCCTGACAGGAGGAAACTATGCAGACCAAAAAGCTGTTCATTACCGCATTGAGTTGTTGTTTAATTCTGTGGGCGGCCTGTTTGAACACAGCCCTCGCCCAATCCATTTTCGGCACGGTGCTGGGCACGGTGCGCGACGCCTCGGGCAGCGTCGTGCCCAACGCCACGGTCAAGCTCGTCAACGTTGACGAAAACACCAGCCGCACCCTCACCACCAACGACAACGGCGATTACGAAGCCGTCAACACCAAAGCAGGCCGCTATCGCGTCGAAGTTTCGGCGACCGGTTTCCAAACCTTCAGCACCTCGGAAGTCGTGCTGGCCGCGCGCCAGACCCTGCGCATTGACGCGGCTTTGCGCGCCGGGCAGGTAACCGAACAGGTCAGCATCACGGCGACGGCGGGCGCGATTACGACCGAAACGGCGACGATCTCGTCAGCCTTCGAATCGCAAAAAATTCTCAACCTGCCGGCGAACTTTCGCGGCGCGGGCGGCAGCACCAGCCCGTATGGCTTGATCGCCGCGCTGCCCGGCGTGCAATCCGACAACGGCGGCGCGTTTTCGATTCAGGGCGCGTTGCCGTCGCAATCGCAGTTCTCGCTCGACGGTATCTCGACCACTAACGTCACGGGCAATTCGCCGTTGCGCAACGCCTTCCCATCGGCGGAATCCATTGCCGAAATCAAGGTGCAAGGCGTCGGCAACGCGGCGGAATACGGCCAGGTCGGCGACGTGACGACCATCTCGAAGAGCGGCACGAATGCCTATCACGCGACCGCGTTCTGGTTTCATCAGAACCGCGCGCTGGACGCGAAAGTCTTCGGCGCACTGACCAAGCCGCAAAAGATCAGCAACGATTTCGGCTTTAGCGGCGGCGGCCCGGTGCGCATTCCGTGGTTGTACAACGGCAAGGACAAGACGTTTTTCTTCGGCACGTATGAGGCGCTGCGTTTCCCGCGCGGCCAGACGATTCAAAACACGGTGCCGACCCAGGCCATGCGCAATGGCGATTTCAGCGGCCTGGCGAATGTCACCGTGCGTGACCCGCTGACCGGCGCGGCGTTCAACGGCAATCGCATTCCTGACGGTCGCATCAGCCCCATTGCCAAGGCGATTCTGACCCTTTATCCGTTGCCCAACGTCACCACCCCCGACCAGTTTCGCGTGGCGAATTACATCCGCAACAGTTCGAGCAGCATAAATTCCGATCAATACGACATTCGCGTTGACCATTACCTGACTGACAAACAATCGGTTTTTGCCCGCTGGACGTGGAAGGACATCGCGCAAGACGCTCCGAATAATCTCTCGCTGCCGTCCAACACGGCGTTCGAGAAGTACAAGATTCTGGTGGCCTCGCACAACTACACGATCACGCCGCACCTGCTGAACGAAGCGCGCTTCGGCCTGACGCTGAACGACAGCGGCACGGCCTTTCCGTTCGATGGGCGCGACTTCACCGCCAAGCTGGGCTTCACCGGCATCGGCCCCAACTTCCCGTTCAACGGTTTGCCAAACATTGATTTTGCGGGCGACATCACCGACCTGAACCGCAACCGCGCCGACGGCGTCTCGCGTTCGCGCACCTTTCAGTTCAACAACAACCTGACCTGGACGAAAGGCCGCCACACGATGAAATACGGCTTCGACGTGCGCTGGATTCGCGCCGTCTCGCCGCTGGGTTTCATCGGCGCGGACAATTACGGCAACTCCAGTTTCAACAATACTTTCAGCGGCAATGATTTCGGCGACTTCCTGCTGGGCATTCCGATTCGCACGTCTTTCGCGATCATCCAGCAGGACAACGATGGGCGCACGACGCACCAGCATTTCTTCGGGCAAGACAGCTTCCGCGTGAATCAGAAGCTGACGCTCGAATTCGGGCTGCGCTACGAATATCACCCGGCCTACACCGACGCGGGCGGCAACATCGGCAACTTCGATCCGAGCGTGCCGCGCACGGGCCGCGTGGTCTATCCGACCGGCAAACGCAATCTGCTCGCGCCGGGCTTCCTGACCACCTTCAACGCCTGTCCCGCCCCGGCGGCGAACGGCGCGGCCTGTACGCCGGTGTTGTCGGCGGAAGAGGCCGGCTTGCCCGAAGGGCTGCGCACCGTGCCGAAGTGGCGCTTCCTGCCGCGCTTCGGTTTCGCCTTCCGCCCGTTTGGCGACGACAAGACCGTGGTGCGCGGCGGCGCGGGCGCCTACAACGGCACGTTGCTCGGCAGCATTTACTTCTCGCTGACGGGCACGCTGCAATCCGACGTGCGCGAGTTCACCAACCTGAGCACGGGCGGCCGTCCGCTGTATCAATGGCCGGCCATTCAATCGGGCGGCACGGGCATCAGCGCCGGCCAACTCGGCACGGCCTCGTTCCGCACGGCCAACGACATCAATTACCAGGACCCTTACTCGGTGCAATGGAACCTGTCGGTGGATCGTTATGTAGCCTTCGGCATGGGCGTGCGCATCTCGTACATCGGGATGAAGACGACGCAACTGGCCTGGGCGCCTGACCTGAATCAGATGAGGAACTCGACGCAGTTTGCCATCAACCGTCCCTTGAGCGACCGTCCGTTCCCGAACTGGGGCATCATCTTCACGCGTACGGCGGGCGCGACGGCGTATTACAACGCCTTGCAGGTCGAAGCGAACAAGCGTTTCTCGAACGGGCTGACATTCAACTCGACCTATACTTGGGCGAAGAGCCTGGCCGACAACCTCGGCCCGAACGCGACCGGCTTTGTCGGCGAAACCGGCGGCGGGCGCGCGGCGGATTTGTACAACCGGCAAGCCGAGTACGGCGACGATTACGCCACGCGGCGGCATCGTTCGATCTCGACAGTGGTGTATGACCTGCCGGTCGGCAAAGGCCGCAAGTTCGCTAGTGGCATTCATCCGGCGGGCAAAGCCGTGATCGGCGGCTGGCAAATGAGCGCGATTTTCCTGGCGCAAACCGGCCCGTTTTTGACGCCCTTCCTGGGCAGCAACGTGGTTGACCCGTCGGGCAGCGGTTCGGGCTTGTCGCGCAATCAGCATCCCGACCGCCTCGCCGACGGCAACCTCTCGAACAAAACGCGCGATCAGTGGTTCGACGTGAACGCTTTCGTCTGCCCCGGCTTGACGACGCGCGTGGCGGGCAATTGCCGCATCGGCATCAACCCGGCGCGCGACGCCGCACCCATCGGACGCTTCGGCAATGCGGGTGTTGGCATCCTGACCGGCCCCGGCACGCTCAATCTCTCGCTTGGTTTGAACAAGGCGTTTTATCTGACCGAGAAGCTCAAGCTGGAAGCGGGCGCGTCGTTCACCAACGTCGAAAACCGCGTCAACCTCGCCGATCCGCAGATGAACGTGATTAGCACGGCGTTCGGGCGCATCACCAGCGCGCGCGCGTCCGAACTGGGCGGCAGCCGCACCGGGCAGGTCAGCCTGCGCATCAGCTTCTAACCACCGCGCGGGTAACCACAGCGCGGGCGGGGTTCTGTTTTCAACCCCGCCCGCGCCCTTACTCACCAGGCAATCCACGCCATTCCCACGGCAGTGCGCCGCTCGTGTTGCGCGGCTGGCGCGGCGTATCTTTGAAGACAGGCTGATTCAATGACCCACACCCATCAACCGCACGACGCCCGTGAAGACGCCCAGGAACTCAGCAAGCTCGGCTACGCGCAAGAGCTTTTCCGCACCATGGGCGGCTTCTCCAACTTTGCCATCTCGTTTTCGATCATCTCGATTTTGACCGGCGCGGTAACGCTGTATGGCCACGGTTTGCGGATGGGCGGCCCCGCGCAAATGTCGCTGGGCTGGCCGCTGGTAACGCTCTTTACGCTGGCGGTCGTGTGCAGCATGGCCGAACTGGCGAGCGCCTTGCCGACTTCGGGCGCGCTGTATCACTGGTCGTGCCAACTCGGCGGCAAAGGCTGGGGCTGGTTCACCGCCTGGTTCAACATCATCGGGCAGATTGCCGCGATTGCCGGGATTGATTACGGCTGCGCGCTGTTCGTCACGCCGCTGCTGGGATTGGAAGCGACCACGCAGAACTTGTTGCTGGTTTATGCCGTGATTTTGCTTTCGCACGGCCTCATCAATCACTTCGGCATCCGGCTGGTCGCGTGGCTCAACGATTTCAGCGTGTCTGTACACATCATCGGTGTGATCGTCATTGTCGGCGCGTTGTTCCTCTTTGCGCCCAAACAACCGCTCGGCTTCTTTTTCGCCCGTGTCACCCACAACAGCGAAGGCTGGTCATACAGTTGGGCCTTCGTGATTGGTTTGTTGCAAGCGATGTGGACGTACACCGGCTACGACGCATCGGCCAGTGTGAGCGAAGAGACTGTAGACCCGCGCCGCCGCGCGCCCTGGGGCATGGTCATGGCCGTCGTCGTTTCGAGCGTCGTCGGCTACTTGTTGCTCATCGCGCTGACGCTGGCCATCAAAGACATTCCCGCCGTCTTGAATGCGAAAGACGCGAGCGGCAATGATGTGCCCGCCGTCATTGCGATTCTGATCGCCGCGTTGGGCGCACGGGCGGGCACGCTGTTTTCGGCGCTGGCCGCGATGGCAATGTGGTTTTGCGGACTATCGGCGGTGACCTGGTCTTCGCGCGTCATCTGGGCCTTTGCGCGCGACGATGGTTTGCCGCTGTCGAACGTGTGGAAGCAGGTGAGCCGCGCGCACGCGACACCGAGCAACGCCATCTGGCTGTGCGTGGTCGCGGCCTTTCTGGGCGCGGTTTATAGCGGCGCGTATGCGGTGGTGACTTCGATCAGCACCATCGGCCTTTATCTGTCTTACATCCTCCCGGTTTACTTGCACCTGCGCGCGGGCGGTGTCGCACGCGGGCCCTGGCATCTGGGCCGTTACAGCCGGGCGGTAAATATCATTGCCGTGCTCTGGGTCGTCTTTCTCTGCGGGGTCTTGAGCATCCCCGACAATCAGCGCGCGGGCAAAGCCATCGCGGGCGTGACGCTCTTGCTGGGGCTGTGGTATTGGTTAGCGGAGCGGCGGCGTTTCAAAGGGCCGACGTGGGCCGTCACCGGGGCCGCTTCGCCAGGAGGTCAAACGTGAGCCAGAACGAACACAAAACCAAAGGCATGCTCTCGCTCGAACAACTGCGTGGCCTGGTCGCGCAAGAGTTGATCGAAACCGTCATCGTCGCCTTCACCGATCATTACGGGCGGCTGTGCGGCAAACGCTACGACGCCGAGATGTTTGTCGAAGACGTTTATCAGCACGGCACGCACGGTTGCGATTATCTGCTGACCGCCGATATGGAGATGGAGCCCGTGCCCGGGTACAAGTTCGCCAATTGGGAACTCGGCTACGGCGACTTTCATCTGGTGCCTGATTTGCACACGCTGCGACAGGCGAGTTGGCTGAATAAAACGGCGCTGGTGCTCTGCGATCTGCAACACAGCACGACGCAACAACCCATCGCCATTGCGCCGCGTTGCATCTTGCGCAAACAAATCAACGCCGCGCGCGCCTTGGGCTTTGAGAGTTTTGCCGCGTCCGAATTGGAGTACTACCTCTTTCAAAACAGCTACCGCGATTTGGCGCAAGGCGGTTGGCGCAAGGCCGAACCGGCGGGCTGGTACCTGGAGGATTATCACATCCTGCAAGGCACGCGGACTGAACCCTTCAACGCCGCCGCGCGCCATCACCTGAAACATTCCGGCGTGCCCGTCGAAAATTCCAAAGGCGAATGGGGCCTCGGCCAGCACGAACTGAACGTGCGTTACTGCGAAGCGCTGGAGATGGCTGACCGCCACGTCGTTTACAAACAATGCCTCAAAGAGATCGCCGAAGCGCAAGGCATCAGCGTGACCTTTATGGCGAAGTTCGCCGCCGACCGCGCGGGTTCGAGTTGCCACATTCATTTCAGCCTCTGGCGTGACGGCAATAACGCCTTTGCGGGCGACGAACAGTTCGGCCCGGTCAAATGCAGCGAGACCTTCCGTCACTTCCTCGGCGGCTGGTTGGCGCACGTGCCCGACGTGATGCCGTTTTACGCGCCGACCGTGAATTCCTACAAGCGTTATGTAGACGGTTCGTGGGCGCCGACGCGGCTGGCGTGGAGTTACGACAACCGCACGGGCGGCTTCCGCGTCGTCGGCCACGACCAATCGCTGCGCATCGAATGCCGCATCCCCGGCGCGGATGCGAATCCGTATCTGGCGTTTGCCGCCGCGCTGGCTTCGGGCTTGGACGGGATTGCGAACAAGATCGCGCCACCGGAATGTTTCACCGGCGACATTTACGCGGCGCGCCATCTGCCGCGTGTGCCCTACACGCTGGCCGAGGCGGCGGACAAATTCGCCGCCAGCGAGTTTGCCAAACGCGCGTTCGGCGCGGACGTGGTCGAGCATTACGCGCATTTCTTCCGCACCGAACAGGCGGCGTTCAATACGGCGGTGACGGATTGGGAGCGCCAACGTTACTTCGAGAGGATCTAAGCCTGCCCAAGAACCACTTGCAATCATTGACCGAGGTATACCAGACACGGGCTTAAGTTGAGCTTTTCCTCCCAGTAGAGTAGGGGAGGGTTTCCGCCTCCCCCCTCGTCAAACCGGACGTGCAGATTTCCCGCATCCGGCTTTCCCGGCGGCCTTCGCCGGAGACTCTGCAGGTCACAGGTACTTCAAGCCCAAACGCCTGAAGAAGT
>JANOWX010000787.1:0-16411 GCA_031418175.1 Acidobacteriota bacterium
GTGGTTGTCTTGCCCAGGCCGCGCCGGCCAGTCAACTTGTTGATGGAAAACTCGAAACCAAGCTCGTGCCGGGGCCGGTCGAGTACGCCGCGCTCTTGCCGGATGGTTACGAGACGGCGAAAGAACCGCTGCCGCTGTTGCTCTTCCTGCACGGTGGCGGCGGCGACAAGAGCTTTCTGGCGCGCATGCGCCCAATCATTGAAGAAATGTGGAAAGCCGGGACGTTGCCGCCGCTGGTGATCGCCACGCCCAGCGCCGCGCGCTCGTTTTATATGGACTACAAGGACGGCTCGCAGAAGTGGGAGACGTTCATCGTCACCGAGTTCCTTGATCATCTGCGCGGCAAATTCAAAGTCACGCGCGAGCGCCAAGGCACGCTGCTCTTCGGCATCTCGATGGGCGGGCAGGGCGCGCTGCGGCTGGGCTTCAAATATCCCGAAAAGTTCGCAGGCCTCGCGGCCATGGAGCCGGGCATTGATCCCGTGCTGAAATGGAAAGACCTGCAGCCACGCAACAAATTCTGGCGCGGGCAGGATTTGATGGAGGCGATCTTCGGCAAGCCGTTTGACGAAGCCTACTGGGAAGCCAACAACGTCGCCACGATTGCCGTCAACAGAGCCGATAAGCTGCGCGCTGCGGGGCTGGGCATTTACATCGAAGCGGGCGACGAAGACGCATTTTACCTGCACGAAGCTACCGAATATCTGCACCGCATTTTGTGGGATCACAAAGTTCCGCACGAATATCATCTGGTGCGCGGCGCCGATCACGTCGGGCGCACCATCCGCCCGCGCGCCACCGAAGCCCTGGCCTTTCTTACGCGCCTGCTCAAGCCGCCGCCGCCCGATCCGGAAGTGGACGCGGCGCGCAAGCGGCTTGAGCCATTGAAGAAGGCGGTGGAAGGGAAGCCTTAAACCGGCATTGCGAACTGAAACGACGCTTCGGCTGGCTGAGGTTGTTCATTGCAGGTGCGGCGCCTGCATAGGCGAATTGATTGATGACAGTGAACACCACTGGTCCCGCCGGATATAGACGGGCAAATCTGCGCTGACCCACGGATGACGTTCAGCCGTTCGCACAGACACGGCCGCAATGCCGCGGCTATTTTTTCAAATACTCATCAAACCATTCCACCGCCATTTTGATCGCCGCATCGCGCGCTTCGCGGTAAATGCCGTAATGTGTGATGTTGGGGACGGACACATATTTCTTCTTTGTCCCGGCCATGCGGTCATACGCGAGCTTGGCGTGATCCTTGTTGTCGAAGAGTTCTTCTTTCTCGGCGACGATGAACAGCACTGCCGCCTGCTTGACGTTCACGGCATCTTCGACGGGCGCGAATTGCAGGAATTTCTCGCGGATGGGCGCGCCGATCAAGCGGCCGACCGTGACGGCGCGCGGCGCGGGATAGGCTTCGCCGTGCGCGCGTTTGGTGGCTTCGTTCCGGGTCAAATCCATTTGCGTTTTGTCGGCCCCGACCCAGCGCCCGTCAAACGAACCCACTTGCGAGACGACGGCCTTGACGCGCGGTTCGCGCGCCGCGACGTAAAAGACGTGCCCGCCCGAAAAGCTCGAACCGCGCAAGCCTAGGCGGTCATTGTCCACCGCCGCTTCGCCCGCCGCCCAGTTGATGATGTTGAACCAGTCGGTCACCTGTTCCAGCGGGTCAACGTATTCGCGCTGCTCCAGCACCTCGGCGGTGAAGATTTGATTCTGGCCGGAAGTTGGTTTGATGGGCGACGGTTTGGTCAACACCAGCCGCGCATCGCTCTGGCCCCAGCCGCGATAATCGAAGGTGATGACCAGAAATCCGGCCTTCGCCATATCAATGGCATCGCGCCGCAAATTGGCCGCGACGCCGCCCCAGCCGTGCGCCTGGATGATCGTCGGCAGCGGTTTGCCGGCCAGGGCTTTGGGCGAAAACATTTCGACATGCAGCCGCACGCCTTCGCTGACGGCGCTGGCCGTGCGGAAGTCAATGTCATCGGGCGCCTTGAATTGCGCGGCGGCTGGCGGCGCTACAACTCTGGCCGGATCGGGCGGGCGCGTGGTTGGCGGTTGTGTCTGCGCGCTGCAGTGTGCGTGGCACGCCACAACCAATGCCAGCGCGCTGGCGGCTTTGATGAGCGCTGGGACGAGTGCTTGACGGATAAGCATGAAAGGCCTCCTGTAATTGATGGCGGGACGGCCCGCCGCATCTTTCTAGCTTGGTGGTTTGCTGTTATATTGCGCTACATACCGGACGGTCAGTAACTATAGAGGGCCTGCCGCCGCAGCGTCAATAATCGGATGTCGTTTGGCGGGCAGTCGGGCCTTTCCATTCCTCTTTACCAATTTGGAGGTTAGCAATGAAGCGTGATCAATTACGGCGCACCGGCCCATTCAGCATCGTCCTGGCCTGCTGTTGTTTGGCAGCCTGGGCGGTTTTGCAAACGGCTGCCGCGCAATCTACACAATCCGGGCGGCTTTTCACCAGCGCGCAAGCCGAACGCGGTAAGCCGCTTTACGCGCAGCATTGCGCTGCCTGCCACGGCCAGCGCCTCGAAGGCACGCCGTCCAGCCCGCTCGCCGGTGAACGTTTCATGGTGAAGTGGAGCGAGCGCACGCTCGACGAGCTTTATTACCTCATCAAAATGCAGATGCCGTTCGGCAAGCCCGATTCGCTCACGCCGCCGCAATACCTCGACATCGTCGCTTTCATGCTGGCGAGCAACGGTTACACAGCGGGCTCGCGCGAACTGTCGGCGGACGCGGCGCTGCTGAAACAAACCAGGCTCGCGCGGCAATCCGGCACGCCCGTGGCTACGGCTACCACGACGGGCGCGCCCGTTTTTTACAGCAGCGGCGCCAAAGCGAGCACCGCCAAACCCACGCAAGCCGAATTGAATGCCGCGCAAAACACGACCGACTGGCTGTTGCCGAATCACGATTACGGCGGGCAGCGCTTCGTTGATCTCAAGCAAATCAATCGCCGCAACGCCGCTGCGTTGCAACCCGTCGCCAGGTATGAAATCGGCGACACCAGCGTCTTTCACAACAACCCGTTGGTTTATCAAGGCGTGCTGTATGTGGCGACCAGTAATTCAACGATGGCGCTCGAGGCGGCAACGCTCAAAGTGAAGTGGCGCGTTGACCGCAAGCCCAAAGGGCCCGACGGCTGGCAGATGAATCGCGGCGTCGCGCTCAAAGACGGCAAGCTCGTGCGCGGCACGCACGATGGTTATTTGCTGGCCTATGACGCGGCGGACGGCAAGCTGCTGTGGGAACGTCCGCTGCTGGAGCGCAAGAAACGCGAAGCCGGGTTCACGATGGCGCCGCTCATTTACGAAGACCTGATTCTGATCGGCCCGGCGGGCAGCGAAGCCGGCGTCAAAGGCTGGGTCGGCGCGTTTCGTCTCGAAGACGGCGCGCAGGTCTGGCGTTTCAACACCGTGCCCGACGCGGGCGAGCCGGGCGCGGAGACGTGGAAGGACGCGACGGCGCGCGAGACGGGCGGCGGCTCCACCTGGGCGCCGTTTTCATTCGATGCCGCGCAGGGCGTGCTTTACGTGCCGGTCTCGAACCCCGCGCCCGATTTTTATACCGACTCGCGGCTGGGCACGAATCTATACACCAATTCGATGCTGGCCATGGACGTGCGCACGGGCAAGCTGAAATGGTTTTATCAGGGCGTGCCCGCCGACTTTCACGATTGGGATTTGACGCAGGTCAGTCCGCTCTTTGAAACCAAGATCAACGGCAAACTGCGCAAGCTGGTGACCATTGCGGGTAAAGACGGATTGCTGCACGTGCTTGACCGCGAAACGCGCGAGCATCTTTATGAAGTGCCCGTCACGACGCGCCAGAATCCTGACGTGCCGTTGACGACGACCGAAGGCGTCTATGCCTGTCCCGGCGTGCTGGGCGGTGTGCAATGGAATGGGCCCGCTTACAATCCGGGGTTGAATATGCTCTTCGTCAACGCCGTGGATTGGTGCGGCAGTTTCAAGAAAGCGCAGGAATTCCGGCGTGGCGAATCGCGCGGGTTTATGGGCGGCACTTACACTTATGACGCGGCTGAAAAAGCGCGCGGCTGGTTGACGGCGCTTGACGCGGCGACGGGGCAGGTGCGCTGGAGGTATGAATCGCAGCGTCCCATGTTGGCGGCGGTGACGACGACTGCGGCTGAACTGATTTTCACGGGCGAATTGAGCGGCGACTTTCTGGTGCTGGACGCGCGCGCTGGCAAGGTGCTCTATCGTTTCAACACCGGCGGGCCGCTCAATGGCGGCGTGATTACCTATGCGTTCAATGGGCGGCAATACGTCGCGGTGAATTCGGGCAATGCCAGCGGCTTCTGGCGCGCGGCCAAAGCCTCGGCGACGGTGTTCTTGTTCGCGCTGCCAGAGGACAAACCATAACAGGAGGCAAATCATGCGGAACCATAAAACAATCATCACCACTTCATTCGCCGTTTTGCTGAGCGCGCAGAATCTGCTGGCGCAACAAAGCACACAACCAACCGTGCAACAGCGTCCGCCCGATCCGGCGGCGCAACAGCAGGCCGCCGCCGCGAATTTCAAAGCGCCCGACAACCTCGATTTCCGCCGCGTCAACATCAGCAGCGAAGGCGTGCGCATGCACGGCGAAATCCTTTCGCTCAAATCGCTGGCGGGCAAAAAGCTGCCGACGATCATTCAGGCGCACGGCTGGGGCGGCACGGCGGCGGGCTTCCGGCGCGATTCGATTGACCTGGCGAACGCGGGTTATCTCGTGTTGTCCTTCGATTATCGCGGCTGGGGCGAGAGCGATTCGCGTTTGATTCTGACCGGCGCTTCGCCCGTCAGACCGACTGCGGGGCAGGCGCAGAAATTCTCCGCTGAAGTCATGGAAGTGCGCGAGGTGGTTGATCCGCTGGACTTCGTCACCGACTGGTTCAACGCGATTCATTGGGCGATGGGCGAGCCTGCCGTAGATCAAAATCGCATCGGCCTGCGCGGTTCCAGCTATTCGGGCGGCCACATCGTTTACGTTGCGGCGCGTGACCCGCGTGTCAAAGCGATTGTCGGCCAGGTGTCTGCCTTCGATTCACGCCCGGCAGCGCTGACCGTGCTGGCGGGCAGCGCGGCCAAGCAGTTGGAACTGGCCTATGGCGAGGCGACCAAACGAGCGCGCGGCGAACTGGGCTATCCGCCGCCGCGCCAGATGCGCGTGATCGGCAACCTGATTGGCGCGCCGATTCGGGACAAGCTGCTGCTGTACGCGCCGGTCGAAGACGCCGCTAAACTCAAAAATTGCGCGGCGCTGTTTATTGACGCCGAGAAGGAAGAGCTTTTCGACATCAAGGATCACGGCAAACTGGCCTATGACCGCGCACCGCAACCGAAGAAGTACGTGCTCATTCCCGCAATCACGCATTACGGCATATACAGCACGGCGCGTGAACAGGCGGTCAAACTGGCCATCGAATGGTTCGATCAGTATCTGAAAAAATGACAGTCAACTGGCCAGGGTCAACCTCATAGCGATTTGCAGTTGGTTGCGACCCGGTGTCAGTAGCCCGACCGTGAGGGAGGGCTGGTTTCGCAAGCAAGCCCTCCCTCACGGTCGGGCTACTGACACGTCGCACGCACGTGCAAACCGCTATAAGTATCTGGCCGGTACGCAAGGCCAGGCGCAACGTGAAGTGAGTTGCCGCCGTTGCGGCACCAACAAAAGCAAAAGGAGAACTGACATGAAAACCCTGACGCGATCCTTTCCAGTGTTGCTCTTACTCAGCGCGGTGTTGCTGGCGCTGGCTTTTTATTCTTTTTCGGCGGCGCGCACGACCGCACCGCCCGCCTTGCAAGACCGCATCGCCAAACTCAAAGCCGAAATCAACACCGTTCCGCTCAGCGCCGCGAATTATCCCGAACGCATTCAGACGATGCGCGACTGGGGCAACGTGCTGACGGAGCGCGGACACTTTTTCACGCAGCAGGATTTGCAATTGGATTTTGTGCGGAACCCCGACGCGAACGCGCAGGCCGACGCCGCGCTGAAACAATGGTTCAAAGTGCTCTCGTTCATTGACGACAACGGCGGGCGCATGGGGACGCTGGTGCGCACCGACAAGAACGAATTGCAGGCCGGACAGTTCTCGACCATCGTGCTCGAATACACCGTCGGCGCGGTGGAAATCCCGCAAGGCGCAGGCGTCCGGCTGGGCATTAATTTCTTCAACGTCCGCCCGCGTCCGCAAACCACCAACCCTGCCGAAGAAGCCTTCACCTCCTTCAAAGTCGAAAGCCGAACGGCGCAGACCGAAGCCGCGACGGGGCCGATTTACGGCATCTTCGGCAGCATCTTTCAGCCGATTCCGCTGCCGTCGTTGCGTGTCACGGCGGGCGCGTTGAAGCAAGGCGACAAAGTCACGATCACCATCGGCGACACCACGCGCGGCGGCCCCGGCTATCGTCCGCCGACGCGCGAAGCCGAAGACTTTCCGTTTATGGTCGGCGCTGATTTCACAGGCGACGGCACGATCATTCCGACGCAGCGCGTCTCGATGCCGGTGTATGGCGATGCCGCGATGTTCATCAATGCCGTCGCGCCTTCGGTCGTCGCGGTCAATGAATCGTTCAGCGTGCGCCTGCGCGTCGAAGATCAATATTGGAACCCCGCCAAGTTTGCGGGCGGCAAATTCAACGTCAGCTTGAACGGTAAGCCGGTCGGCGAGATCAATGTCGCGGCGAACAAATACACCGGCCAACTTGACGGCGTGAAAATTCCGTTGGAGGGCGGCTACAAATTCGAGGTCACGAGCAGCGACGGACGTCTCGCGGGCAAGAGCAATCCCGTGCTGGTCGAACGCAATCCACAGCAGCGCATTTACTGGGGCGAATTGCACGGCCATTCCGGTTGGGAAGAAGGCGTCGGCAGCGCGCCGCATTATTACGAGTACGCGCGCGACGTCGCCTTTCTGGATTTCGCCTCGCTCACCGGACACGATTCGTTCCTCTCGCAGAAGGGCTGGGACGAGATTCGCCGCGAAACCGAAAGGGCCAATCGCGACGGGCAGTTCGTGGCGTACATGGGTTACGAATGGACACAGAACTATCGCAACGGCGGACATCACAACGTCTTTTTCAAAACCGACAAAGGCCGCTACGTCACGCGTTGGGAAGCGCCGAAGCCGAACTTGCTTTACGAAAAGTTGCGCGCCATTGACCAGGCCGACAACGTGCTCATCATCCCGCACGCGCACGAGCCGGGCGATTGGAATTACAACGATGACGAAATGCAGCGGCTGGTCGAAATTTTCTCGATGCACGGCAGCTTTGAATACTTCGGCCAGCGGTTCCTGCGGCGCGGCTATCGGATGGGCTTTGTCGCGGCCAGCGACGATCACACGGGACATCCCGGTTACAGCCCCGCGATCATTTCGACGCGCAACGGGCTGGCGGCGGTCTATTCCGACCAGCTCAACCGCGACGGCATCTGGCGCGGGATGAAAGAACGCGCGACCTATGCGACCAGCAATGCGTTGCGCCCTGTCGTCAAGCTCACGGTCGAAGGCAAACGCGTGGGTGAGTCTGTGCCGACGGGCGTGATACCGACCTTGAAAGCGCGCGTGCTGGGCACGGCGGCGATTGATCACATTGATGTCATTCACAACGGACAAATCGCCTACCGCCGCGATTACCTGACGCCGCGCGCGGCTGATCCGACGGCGCTGCAGGTGATGTTCCATACGCCGACCGAGACCGCCGGCGACGAAGTGATTTCGCCCAAAGGCGGCGTCGCCTGGGGCGGCTGGATCGAATTGACAGGCGGCGGACGCATCGCTTCGATTGAAGGCTTGAACCTGGACCACTTCACCGACCAATTCAAACAAGTAGACGACCGCCGCATCTGGTTCGCCATCCGCACGCGCGGCGATTTTGACGGCGTGCTGATTCGCCTGTCGCAAGCGGCCGCCGACACGCAAGTGCGCGTGATCGTGTCGAGCCTCGTCGCCACGGCAGGCGGCACCGGCGCTTCGGGCAACATCACCTGGCCCGTCGGTGTGCCGCAACGCGCGCCGCTGCACGAGACGACGTTCAAGCTCAGCGAGATCGCGCAAAAACAAGGCGAATTCAAACTGACGCCGAACGCGTTTGTTTACGCCCGCAAGGCGCGCGCGAACGGCGCTTGGGATGTGGCGTTCAGCTACCGCCCGACGAAGGCTCCGGCGCAGGATGATTATTACTATTTGCGCGTGGTGCAGATTGACGGTGAGGCGGCATGGGTTTCGCCGGTCTGGATCGGCGAACAGACCTCGCCGAAGAAACGATGAACATTGCCTGTGGGACAAGCCGGCTCCAAGACTGGCGGAGACGACACGGGTACGAGCACCTCCAAAGCTATGCGCGATCAAGCTCCGGCGCCGTCCGAACCTCTGATACTCGTCTCCGATGAAGAGTTGATTGAGCGAGTGAAGAGCGGAAATGCAGAGGCTTTTGAATGTCTCGTCGAACGCTATCAGGCGGCGGCGCTCAACTTGGCTTACGGATTCTTGGGCGATGCGCACGAGGCGGAAGACCTGGCGCAGGAAGCCTTCTTGCGCGTTTATCGCCACGCGGACAGCTATCGCCCGCTCGCTTCCTTCAAAACCTGGTTCTATCACATCCTCGGCAACCTCTGCCGCAACGCGATTAAAAAACATAAGCCGGAGTATTGGGAAGAGCCACCGGAATTGCCCTCAACCGCCTCGCATCCGCTGCGCGACGTGGAGCGCCACGAATTGCAACAAGCGATTAGCCGCGCGCTCATCCAACTGCCGCCCAATCAGCGACTGGCATTCATCCTCTGCCATTACGAAGGGTTGAGTTATGCCGAAGCCGCCGCAAGCCTCGACCTGTCGGTCAAAGCCATTGATTCGTTGCTGCTGCGCGCCAGGCAAAATCTACGGCGCGAACTGGCGGCTTTCAACGCAAATATTTCCGTCTGAGCGAGGAGTTCGACCGGCTCGATTGTATAAAGGAGCGTGAAGATGAATTGCACTGATTGCGAAAAATTATTGCACCGTTACCTGGCCGATGAACTCGACGCGGCGGGCCGTGAGCGGGTCGAGTTTCATTTGCGCCAATGCCTGGCGTGTACTGACGAACTGGCCCGCGCCCGCGCCTTCGATGAACTGCTCGTCGCGCGCCCGACGTTGGCCGTGCCGCCGGATTTTCTGGCGCGCGTGGTCGCGCGGGCGCAAGCCGAATCGCCCGCTCCGGCCGCAACGAGCGCGTGGGATTGGCGCGCCGCCATCGAGAAATTGCTGCAATGGGAACAACCATTGCCGGCCTTTCAACGCGTGGCAACAGCAGGTTTGATTGCGCTGGTCACGGTCGCGGGTTTCGGCATTGGGCGGATGATCCTGGTCAAATCCCGGCCTGCGCCGGCCAGGACTGCGAATCAAATCGAAGTCGTTCCCGCCGAGGCCAGAGCGATGGAATTGATGTTGCGCGCCAGCTACGGCAACGGCGACAGCAACGCGGAGAAGCAACAATGAAACAACGACTCAAACGTTTGGCGATTATTCTTTCGGTTCTTTTCAATCTCGCCGTGCTCGGCGGGTTCGTATACGCCGCCTATTTCGCCAGGCCCGCGTCCGGCGGCAACGCAAGTGTCCCTTCGGTCTATCGCCACCTCGCGCTGACAGCCGAGCAGAAACAGGCGTTGAAACAAATGCTCGCCGGCCCGCTGCAACAAATGAGCGAGGCGCGCCGGCAAAGCCGCGTCAAATGGGCCGAAACCGTGACGCTGCTCTCGCAACCGCAACCGGATTGGCGGGCGATCGACGCCAGCCACGCCGAGAAACTGGAACTGCAACGCCAATACGAACAGGCGCTCTTTCACGGCTGGGCTGAAAGCACGTCCGTCATGACGCCGGAGCAGCGCCAGCAATTCTTCGCCGCGATCCAGCAGGAGATCAAATCGGGCGCGCTCTTCAACAAACCGCTTCCCGAATCGAACCGCTAAGGAAGCGTGGGACAAGATGCCATCTTGTCCCACGTTCCCGCAGGAGACTCAACGTGATCGGCATCATCGCCTACGCAACCGCCGTCCCGCGCCACCGCTTGTCGCGCGAAACCATCGCCAAAGCCTGGGGCGCCCGCGCGCAGCCCGGAACAAAAGCCGTCATCAATTACGACGAAGATGCATTGACGCTGGGTCAGGCGGCGGCGTGGCGCGCGCTGCTTTTCGCACCCGGGGCCACGCCCGCGCCTGATTTGCTCTATTTCGCTTCGACGACCGCGCCCTGCTGGCAACGTTCATCCGCCAGTTTGATTGCCGCCTTCTGTGATTTGCCGCCCGAAGCGGCGACGGCTGATTTCAGCGGATCGTTGCGGGCGGGCTTGTCGGCATTGCTGGCCGCGCTGGATGCCGCCGGCGCGGGGCGCGGCGAGCAGGCCGTCGTTGTCGCATCCGATATGCGCGAAGGCGAGCCGGAGTCCGGCGAGGAGATGGCCTTTGGCGACGCGGCCGCGGCTGTCGGCATTGGCCGGGAGCGCGTAGTCGCCGAATTGATCGGCGCGTCGTCGCGCAACGACGATTTCCTGGATGAATGGCGGCGCGACACGGATCGTTACGTCGCGTCATTCACCTCCAAGTTCTCCACCTCGCGCGGTTACACGGCGGGCGCCGTCGCCATCGGGCAGGCGTTGCTGAAACAGGCGAATCTGCAACCCGGCGACATCGCCCGCGCGGCCATCGCTTCGCCCGACGGACGAGCGCACGCGGGCGTCGCCAAAGCTTTGGGGATTCCCGTCGAGCGAGTCGAAGATTCACGGCTCGGCGATCTGGGCGTGACGGGCGCGGCGATGCCGTTGCTGTTGCTGGCTCAGGCGCTGGATCAAGCTCAGGCCGATGACATCATCCTGGTCATCGGCTACGGCGAAGGCGCTGACGGCCTGCTGTTTCGCGTAACCGATGAGATTGCGCGGTTGCCTCGCCCGCTGCTCGAATCAAACAGGACGGGCAGGACGGAGCGGAATGCGATCGAGCTTCAGAGTTATCAGATTTACCGTAAGCTTCGCGATTACCTGAAAACAGACGCCGGCGGCGCTGAAATTTCCAACGTGCTGTGGGAGCGCGAGGAAACGCAGAACGTGCGCCTGCGCGGGACGTTCTGCCCGCGCTGCGAAACCTTGCAGTACCCGATGACGCGCGTTTGCGCGAAATGCCATAACCGTGAATGGCTGGCGGAAAAGCCGCTCGCGCGCACCGGACAGCTTTTCACGTTCACCAAAGATTACCTTTACAACGCGCCCGCGCAGCCGACGGTCAGCGCCGTCATTGATCTGGATGATGGTAGCCGCCTGGTCTGCCAGATGACCGACGTGCGCGAAGAAGAGGTTGAAATCGGCATGCGCGTCGAGATGGTGTTGCGACGGATGCGCGAGGGCGCGGCGATGCATCATTACTTTTGGAAGTGCCGTCCGGTTTGAATCAGTACCGGGAGCGGTAGCGACCGAGTCGTCTCGAACCTAGCGAGCCCACCCGGTCGTTACCGCTCCCGGTACTGTACCGATTAGGAGAACAATGATGAACGGAAGCTTGAAAGATCAAATTGCGATTATCGGCGTCGGCTGCACGAAGTTCGGCGACAACTTCGACCAGAGCTACGCGGACATGGTTGTCGAAGCGGCCTTCGCGGCCTTTGCCGATGCGGGTATCGAACCGGAGCGTGTGGGCGCGGCGTGGCTCGGCACGTTTTCGCCTTACGCGGGCAATGGCAAGGCGGCGGTGTCGCTGGCGGATGCGTTGCGGCTTTACGGCAAACCGATCACGCGCGTCGAGAACTTCTGCGCGACCGGCACGGATGCTTTCCGGCAGGCGGCGATGGCCGTGGCCGCCGGCGTGTATGACGTGGCGCTGGTGGTTGGCGCGGAGAAGTTGAAAGACCGCCCGATCCGGGGTTTGGGCCGCGACGGCGCGCATCCGTATCTGGGCGATGGACTAACCGCGCCGGGCGTGATGGCGCTGCCGGCGACTCGTTATCTGCACCGCTTCGGCGTCGGGCGCGACGCGCTGGCCAAGGTCGCCGTCAAAAATCACCGCAACGGCGCGCTCAATCCCAAAGCCCATCTGCAAATCAACGTCACCGAAGAGCAGGTGCTCAATGCGCCGATGATCGCCTGGCCGTTCGGATTGTTCGATTGCTGCCCGACCACCGACGGCGCCGCCGCCGCCGTCATCTGCCGCGCCGGCATCGCCAAACAGTTCCGCGATGATTACGTGCTGCTCAAAGGCATCGGGATGGCCGTCACCAGCGGGCGTCCGTGGTTTGACGCCGGGGACGAATTCATCGGCTTTGAAGCCACGCGCATCGCCGCCGCCGAAGCCTATCGGATGGCGGGCATCAGCGATCCACTAACAGAGCTTGACCTGGCCGAAGTTCACGACTGCTTCACCTGGACCGAGCTTGCGAATTACGAAGACCTGGGCTTCTGCAAAAAAGGCGAGGGCGCGCACTTCATCGGCGAAGGCCACAGCGCGCTTGAAGGCGATCTGCCGGTCAATCCCGGCGGCGGTCTGAAATCATCCGGCCCCCCGATTGGCGCCAGCGGCGTGCGGATGATTTACGAAGTCGTCACGCAGTTGCGCAGGCAAGCCGGAGCGCGACAAGTGCGCGATGCCGAACTGGGGCTGGTGCATAACCTCGGCGGGCCGGGTTCGGTGGCGTGTGTGGTAATTTTAGGGAATTGAATAGTTCGTAAACAAAATCTTCTGGCAGTCTGAGGAATAGATTGAGCATTGGCTATTGGTCATTGGTCATTGGTCATTGGTCATTGTTAAACAGGGGGAAGGCATTCTCCTTGGATCATCAATGGCCAATAGCCAATGCTCAATGACCAATGCCTGAATAGTTACCATCCAACAAGTATTTCAGCGCCCGTCCTGGCCTCCCAAACTTTCTTCGCCGCGATCAACTGGCGCATCAGAAAAAAAACTTCTACCCGCGCGAGGGGTTTTACTACCTCAGTTGTTTATACCCGTGCAATACCAATTCTGATCTGCACCGAAGAAGCCACCTGAAAATTAGGAGGAGATATGATCGGCACATTCACACGCCGCTCAATCGGCACGCGCGTCCGCCGGACGACTTTGGTTGTTCTGGCGCTCGTGGCGCTCGCCGCATTCGTCGCACAGTTTCACTCACTTTCATCAACGCAAGCGAAAGCCGACAACGCAGGCGCTGGCCCGGCAGCCTGGGAAAACGATCTGGCGCCGATTCAAGCCGGCGATTGGAGCTACGACCACGCCGCGCATCTGCTCGCGCGCGCGGGCTTCGGCGGCACGCCCGAAGAGATCGAGCGGCTGGCGAAGATGTCGCCGCAAGATGCCGTGCGCTGGCTGGTGCGCTGGCAGGAGGTGAAGAACGCGGACTTCCGCCCCTTCGACGAATCCGGTTTCTTCCCCTACCCGAATTTCATCTATCGCACTCGCGGTCAGGCGCTGCGCGACGCTCAAGAGAAAGGATCGAGCATGGGCGTGGCGATCAAGAAGGACGGGCCGATGCCGCTGCAACCGGTGGTGACGGAGGAGTTCTATTATCGCTTTGCCAACATTGTCGAAATGCAGCGCGTCGAGCGCTGGTGGGCCGAACGCATGCTGACCACGCGCCGCCCGCTCGAAGAAAAGCTGGCGCTTTTCTGGCACGGCCATTTCGCCACCGGCAACGAGAAGGTGCGCGATTATCGCAAGATGATCTGGCAGTACGATCTGTTCCGCGAACAGGGCAACGGCAACTTCCGCGCGCTGCTCACCGGCATTTCAAAAGACCCGGCGATGCTGATCTACCTGGACAATCGCCAGAACGTCAAAGGCCGCCCGAACGAGAACTACGCGCGCGAAATTCTGGAACTCTTCTCGATGGGGCCGGGACATTACACCGAGACCGACATCAAGGAAGCGGCGCGCGCCTTCACCGGTTGGACGGACGACGGATTGAAGTTCAAGGAGCGCCCCGACCTGCACGACACCGGCGAAAAAACTTTCATGGGCCGCAAAGGCAACTTCGACGGCAATGCAGTCATTGACCTCATCCTGCAACAGGACGCGACCTCGCATTTCATGGCGCGCAAGCTCTATCGCTTCTTCGTGCGCGCGGAACTGTCGAAAGAACTGGAAGACAAACTGGCGGCGACGCTCAAGAAGGGCAATTACGAAATCGCGCCGTTTCTGGAAACGCTCTTCCTCGCGCGCGACTTCTACAGTCCAGGCTCCTACGCGACGCAGATCAAAAGCCCGCTGTATCTGACCGTCTCGACCTACAAAAAACTCGGCCTGACCAGGATTCCCGGAACGCCCGCCTTCCGCGAAATCACGCGCGATCTAGGCCAGGAGGTCGGCCATCCGCCGAACGTGTCCGGCTGGGCGGGCGACAAGGACGGCGGACGCACGTGGATCAATCCCTCGACGCTGCTCGAACGGCAGAATTTCATCCGCTACGTCCTGTTTCCGAAAGAGTCCGCGCGCCAGACTACCAATTCCGAACGCCGCGTGATCTTCACGCAGAGCGTGATCGGCAAGGAAGCCTACGAACAGATGGCCGAGATGGCGCGGCGCGGCGATTACGAAAGCCCGCCCCGGCCAAGCAATGAAGGATCAAAAGTCAGCGATCTGGCGATGGAGGCGGTCATTAATACCGGCAAGGAGGATTACAACCTCTATCGCGGCGTGTTCAATGCCGGCGTGAGAATCTTCGAGCGACTGCAAATTGATCCGTCAACTCCGGCAGAGGTCAGCCTCGTGGCCATGCTGCAAAACGCGAAGGCCGTAGACGCGGGCGCGGCGGTTGATCATTTCACGCGCCGCTTCCTGCGCGTACCGCTCGGCGCGGCCAAACGCGCGGCGCTGGTCGCTTACCTGACCGAGCGCAACGGCGGCGGCAAACTCGATTTCAGCAACTCCAAACTCGAAACCGATCTGCGCGAAACGCTGCACCTGCTGCTGAGCGCGCCCGAATATCAACTGGGATAGTGGTCAGTGGTCGGTTGCGCTTGAGCACTGACCACTGACAAAGAATGAAGGACAAAAATATGGCAAACATCATTCATCCTGACTGTTGCAAATCACGCCGCGATTTTCTGCGCACGGGCTTGTTCGGCATCGGGGTCGGCGCGGCGATGCCCTTGGTCTTCGGCCACAGTTCGCTGGCGATGGCGGCGGAATCGTTCTTCGGCGGCGCGCAAAGCCATCCCGAAAGGATTCTCATCGTCGTCGAACTTTCCGGCGGCAACGACGGCTTGAACACGCTGGTGCCTCATCGCAACGACGAATACTTCAAGGCCCGTCCGACGCTGGCGGTCAAGAACGCGCTCAAGCTCAACGATGAATTTGGCCTGCACCCTTCGCTCGGCGGATTGCAGAAGATTTGGGATCAGGGGCGGTTGGCGATTGTGCCGGGCTGCGGCTATCCGAACCCGAACCTGAGCCATTTCGAGTCCATGGATTACTGGCACACCGCTTCGCCGCACGCGCCGGAATCGCTCGGCTGGGTAGGGCGTCTGGCCGATGCCGCCAGCCCGCAACACAAGTCGAACTTCATCATCAACGTCGCTCAGAAACAGGCGCTCGCCGTGCGTTCCGCCGTGCATTCGCCCGTCACCTTCTCCGACCCCGACAAGTTCGTGCGCGTGGGCGACCCCAGCCAGGCGCCGGTTTACGCCAAGCTGATCGACAAATCGAGCGATGGCGGCAATGCCGCGCTCTCCTTCCTGCAAGACACCGCCCGCAACGCCGCCGAAAGTTCCGTCCGGGTGCGTGCGGCGATTGCCAAATACAAAACGCCGGTTGATTACGGCGTCGAGAGCGGCAAGGCCAGTCTCGCTTCCGATTTGAAGAAGGTCGCCGCGCTCATCAGCGCCGGATTCCCGACGCGCTTTTTCTACGTCAATCTGGGCGGCTTCGACACGCACGCCGGACAGGTCGGCGCGCATCGCGCGCTGCTCTATTACGTCGGTGACGCGCTGCGCGGCTTGATGGAAGACCTCGAACGCATCGGGCGCGCCGGTGATGTCGCCGTCATGATGTTCACCGAATTCGGTCGCCGCGTCAGCGAGAACGCCAGCGGCGGCACCGACCACGGCGCGGCCTCGCCGATGTGGATGATCGGCAAGAAGGTCAAAGGCGGCATCCACGGCAAGTATCCGAGCCTGACCGACCTCGACGCCGACGGCAATATGAAGATGACCATGGACTTCAGGCGCGTCTACGCGACGATGATCAAGGAGTGGATGGGCTACGGCGACACGCGGGCGCTGCTCAAAGGCGATTTCGCGCCGCTCCCGGTTTTTTCGTAAAGCGACACCCTGAGCGAATGGCGCTGTGGTCGCACGGCGGTGTTAGTAACTTCGCCGTGCGACCGCGACGCCATGCCGATTTACTTAAGTTTTTCTGGGATTATTTTTAT
>JANOWX010000788.1:0-2672 GCA_031418175.1 Acidobacteriota bacterium
CCCGCACCACACAGATAATTGGCGGGTGCGGGTAAAGAACCCGCACCACACTTTGCATGTGTTCGATCTACTGCGCCCGCTTGTTGCCCTAAGACAAAAGCCGGAATTGCGATGCAAACCAGTTTTCTAAAAAGGCTGATCGCGCGTTTGCGTGGACGCGATCTGGCGGCCGAATACAAAACCTGGCTGCGCCAATATGGCCGCATCACCGAAGGCCGCGTCGTCGAAACGCTGCCGGAGTTGGATGGCGGGCTGACGATCTTTTTCTGCTACAGCCTGGCCAACGTCCAATATGAAACCGCCTATCGCCTCAACGACGAACAGATGGAACGCCAACACAAATACGTGCCCGGCGCCTCCATCACCGTGCGCTATGACCCGCGTAACCCAGGCAGTTCAATGATCGAGTAACTTGAATGCGGATTGCGGATTGCGGATTTTTTCCGCCAGACATTCCGCATTCCGCATTCCGCATTCAAAAGATGTTTCGCAAAATCCTGATTGCCAATCGTGGAGAAATTGCCGTGCGCTTGATTCGCGCCTGCCGCGACATGGGCATCGCGCCCGTCGCTGTTTACTCCGAAGCGGATCGGCACGCCTTGCACGTGCGGCTGGCGGATGAAGCCTATTTCATCGGCCCCGCGCCTTCCGCTGAAAGTTACCTCGTCGGCGAACGCTTGATTGACGCCGCCAAACAAGCGGGCGCGGAAGCCATCCATCCCGGCTATGGCTTCCTGTCCGAACGCGCATGGTTTGCGCGCGCGGTCGAAGCTGCGGGGCTCACCTTCATCGGCCCCGCACCTGAAACAATTGAATTGATGGGCGACAAGATCAACGCGCGCGAAGCCGCCGCCCGCGCTGGCGCGCCGATTGTGCCCGGCACTACGGACAAGCTGACAAACGCCGATGAAGCGCGGCGCGTGGCTGCTGAGGTTGGCTACGCCGTGATGTTGAAAGCGGCGGCGGGCGGCGGCGGCAAAGGCATGCGCGTGGTGCGTTCCGCCGAAGAGATGAACGCCGCCTTTCAAATGGCTTCGTCCGAAGCGCAAGCGGCGTTCGGCGATCCGTCGGTCTACGTCGAAAAATTCATCGAAAAGCCGCGCCACATCGAAATTCAAATCGCCGCCGACCGCCACGGCAACATCATCCACCTGGGCGAACGCGAATGCTCGATCCAACGCCGCCATCAAAAGGTCATCGAAGAATGCCCGGCGTCATTTAACGACCCTGACTTGCGCGCGCGGATGGGCGCGGCGGCGGTTGAGATTGCGCGCGCGGCCAATTATTACAGCGTCGGCACGGTCGAGTTTCTGGTGGACGCACACAAGAACTTTTACTTCCTCGAAATGAACACGCGCTTGCAGGTCGAGCATCCGGTGACTGAATTGGTCACGGGCGTTGACCTGGTGTGCGAACAGATTCGCATCGCGGCGGGCGAACGCTTATCGCTCAAACAGGAAGACGTGCGCTGGACTGGTTCGGCGCTCGAATGCCGCGTGAATGCCGAATACCCGGACAAAAAATTTTTGCCTTCGCCTGGCCGCATCACGCGTTTGCGGATACCCAGCGGCCCCGGCGTGCGCGACGATAGCGGCGTTTATGAAGGCTGGGAAGTGCCGATTCATTACGACCCGCTGATCTCGAAGCTGGCGACCTGGGGCACGACGCGGGCCGAAGCCATCGCGCGTATGCGGCGCGCGCTGGGCGAATACCACGTCGGCGGCATTCGCACGACGATTCCTTTCTTTCTGTCAGTCTTGCAAGACCGCGAGTTTTGCGCGGGCGAGATTGATACCGGCTTCATCGCGCGCTTTCTGGAACGGCAAAAGGCTGCGGCCAAATCAGCTTCAAATGAAGCGGACGATGCGCAAGTGGCGGCCATGCTGGTGGCCGCGCTCGATTTCGCCCAACGCGAACAGACGCGGCAACCAGCAACCGGCACAACGCAACAAGGCGTGAGCAAGTGGAAGCGCGCGGCAGGCTGGCGCTAAGCGGCAGGAAGGAATCTGATGAAACTCGTCATTGAGATCGCAGGCCAAACACACGAAGTCGAATTCGCGCACCACAACGGGACGGCGCAACTGATGCAAGGCGACACCAATCACACCGCGCAAGTCGGCCAGCCGGAACCGGGCCTATTCACGCTCGTGCTCAAGCAACGCGTCTATCGCTGTCTGCTCGACACCTTGCCCGGCGGGCGCACCGAAGCCGTCGTCAACGGCCAGCGCTTCCCTGTCACGGTGCGCGACAAAAAACACCTGCGCGGCAATGCGGGCAACGCGGCGGTAAGCGGCAAGGCGACGCTGATCTCGCCGATGCCCGGCAAAGTCGTGCGCGTACTTTGTGCCGTGGGCGATGAAGTCGCCGCCGAACAAGGCTTGCTGGTGGTCGAGGCCATGAAGATGCAAAACGAAGTGCTTGCGCCCAAGGCCGGCAAAGTAACCGAGGTGCGCGTCAGCGAAGGCCAAACGGTGAACGCTGGCGAAGTGCTGGCGGTGGTCGCTTAGCCGGTTATAGATTTCAAGAAAAAGAAACTCTCCCAGTAGAGTAGGGGAGGGTTTCCGCCTCCCCCCTCGTCAAACCGGACGTGCAGATTTCCCGCATCCGGCTTTCCCGGCGGCCTTCGCCGGAGACTCTGCAGGTCACAGGTACTTCAAGCCCAAACGCCTGAA
>JANOWX010000789.1:0-2583 GCA_031418175.1 Acidobacteriota bacterium
CTATATGCCATCCCCTGTTCGATACAAAGCCCACGGCAAGCCGCACAGCGACATTCACGGCTGGCTTTTCAATTACACCGTCGCGACGCCGGGTGTAGAGATCGCCGATAACGCCACGCTGCGGCTGGATCAGGACAACAACCCGCAGCCGGATTTGATCGTCAGGATCAATGAAGCGCACGGCGGCAACTCATACATCAGCGCGGACGATTATTTGGAAGGCGCGCCGGAACTGTTGGTCGAGATTGCTTCCAGCACTGCCGTTCACGACCTGGGCGAGAAACTTGAGGCATACCGCCGCAATGGCGTGCGGGAATATCTGGTCTGGCAGGTTCCTGACCGGCAAATAGATTGGTTCAGCTTGCAGGATGAACAATACATACCGTTGTTGGCTGGTGCGGATGGCGTGATCGAAAGCCGGGTGTTTCCGGGGTTGCGGTTGAATGTGGCGGCGTTGTTGGAGGGAGATTTGGCGAAGCTGTTGGCGGATTTGCAAGAAGGCATAACATCGGCTGAACAGGCGGCGTTCGTTCAGCAATTAGCGGCCACCAGGCAATAGCCATCCTCGCCGAATAAGCTAAAACAAGGCCCGCGCTGCATCCAAAAACGCAACGCGGGCATCGCTCATTTAGGGGCTTCTCAAAACCGGCTTACTTATCGCTGCCGATCCGCATCCCGTAAAACGACCGGTACACAAAAAAGACCGAGATGAGCAGGAAGACGACCGCCAGCACGTGGCTCAACGTCGCACCGCCCGAGTGCCGCAAGCTGACCGCCAATTCGACCGCCAGCAAGCCGAACAGCGTCGTGAATTTGATGACCGGGTTCATCGCCACCGACGAGGTGTCTTTGAACGGATCGCCGACCGTGTCGCCCACGACGCAGGCATCGTGCAGCGGCGTGCCTTTGGCCTTCAACTCGACTTCGACGATTTTCTTGGCATTGTCCCAGGCGCCGCCCGCGTTCGCCATGAAGATCGCCTGGTACAGGCCGAAGATCGCAATCGAGAAGAGGTAGCCGATGAAGAAGTACTCTTCCATAAAGGCGAAGGCCAGCGCCGAGAAGAAGACCGTCAGGAAGATGTTGAACATGCCTTTCTGCGCGTACTCCGTACAGATTTGGACGACCTTCTTGCTGTCTTCGACCGAGGCTTTCACCACGCCATCGAGCTTGATGTTGGCTTTGATGAATTCGACTGCGCGGTAAGCGCCGGTGGTCACGGCTTGCGTTGAAGCGCCGGTGAACCAGTAGATGATCGCGCCGCCCGTGATCAGCCCCAGCACGAAGGGCGCGTGCAGCAGGCCCAGCTTGTCTACGTTTTCGGTCAGGCCGTTGGTCAGCGACATGATGATCGAGAAAATCATCGTGGTCGCGCCGACGACCGCCGTGCCGATCAGCACGGGCTTGGCCGTGGCCTTGAACGTGTTGCCCGCGCCATCATTCTCTTCGAGCAGGTGTTTGGCTTTCTCGAAGTTGACCGTGATGCCGAAATCGCGTTTGACCTCGGCTTCGATGTCCGGGATTTGTTCAATCAACGAGAGTTCGTAAACCGATTGCGCGTTGTCGGTCACCGGGCCGTAAGAATCCACTGCGATAGTCACCGGCCCCATGCCCAGGAAGCCGAAGGCGACCAGACCAAACGCAAAAACCGCCGGTGCCGCCATCAGCGCGCCCAGGCCCATCAGGCTGAAGTAGTACGAGACCGCCATCAGACCGACGATGCTCATGCCCAGCCAGTAAGCCGAAAAGTTGCCCGCGACCAGACCCGATAGGATGTTGAGCGACGCGCCACCCTCTTTGGATGAAGTGACGACTTCGCTGACGTGGCGCGATCCGGTCGAGGTGAAGACCTTGACCAGTTCAGGGATGATCGCGCCTGCCGCCGTGCCACACGAGATAATCATCGAGAGCTTCCACCACAGCGTGCTGTCGCCCGCCAGGTTGGGAATCATCAGATATGACACGATGAAGGTCAGGATGATCGAAACGATGGAAGTGAGAATGACCAGGCTGGTCAGCGGATGCTCGAAGTTCATCTTGTCGGCGCCGTCGTAACGCGCTTTCGCGATGGCTTCGTTGATGAAGTAAGAGCCAGCCGAGGCGATGACCATCATCACGCGCATCACGAAAATCCAGACCAGCAGTTGCACTTGAATCGCCTCGAAGCCGATGCCGGCGGTCTTCTGATTCACGGCCAGCAGGATGAAGGAGATCAGCGCGACGCCCGTCACGCCGTAAGTTTCAAAGCCATCCGCCGAGGGGCCGACCGAATCGCCCGCATTGTCGCCCGTGCAATCGGCAATCACGCCGGGGTTGCGCGCGTCGTCTTCCTTGATCTTGAAGACGATCTTCATCAGGTCAGCGCCGATGTCGGCGATCTTGGTGAAAATGCCGCCCGCGATGCGCAACGCCGCCGCGCCCAGCGATTCGCCAATCGCAAAACCGATAAAACACGGCCCGGCATAATCGCCCGGAATGAAGAGCAGGATGCAGAGCATGATCAGCAGTTCGACCGAGATCAGCATCATGCCGATGCTCATCCCGGCCTTGAGCGGGATGGCATAAATCGGATAGGGCTTGCCG
>JANOWX010000790.1:0-1788 GCA_031418175.1 Acidobacteriota bacterium
GTTGTTTTTTTTTGGGGTTGGGGGGGCCGGGTTTTTCTAATTTTTTCCTTCTCCCCCCCCGCCCCGCGGCGAGTTTTTCGGCGCGCCGCACCTTCACCTTCTAATTCAATCATCACCAACCAAGGAGAAAACCATGACACACCGCTTTCACCAATCAACCTCGCAATTCACCCGCGCCGCGCTGTTCGGCCTGCTGCTGGCCGCCGCGCTCGTGTCATTCACGTTCGCCCAAACCCAAGCGCCCGCGCCGCAGTTTTACCGCGTGCAAGTGATCAAAACGAATCCGGGGGTGAGCGCCGACTGGCAAGCCCTCTACAAGAACGAAGTGCTGCCGGCCTTGAAGAAAGCTGGCGTAAAGCAGCACACCGTGTTGCAAGTCGTCCAGGGCGATGTGCGCGAGTGGGTCATCATCTCGCCGCTCGACAAGTTCGAGCAACTCGATGAACCCACAGCGCTCGTCAAGATGTTGGGGCAAGAAGGCGCGCGGGCGCTCAACAACAAGCAGGGACGGCTGCTGGCGGAATGGCGCAGCTATGTCGTGCAAGGCAAGCCCGATTTGGGCATTGCGCCGGCAGCGAGCGAACCGATCAAGCTGGCGACTTGGATCAGGACAACCGTGGCGCGGGGCCGCACCGCCGAGTGGGAAAAATTTGTCAAGGAAAGCGACCTGCCGGCGGCGAAGAAAGCCGGTATCAAAGGCATGTTGGTGAGCCGGGTCGTACTCGGCGGTGACAGGAATGAATACCACACGCTCTTCCTGACCGATTCCTACGTTGGCGGGGCCAGGTTTGCCGAAGCGGCGGCCAAGGCGAAGGCTGAATTGAATCTGCCGACCGCGGCGCCTGTCGGCGTGGTGGCGCAGGCGGAAACACTGACCGTGCGCTACGTGCCGGAACTGAGCATCCAGCCAGCAGCGCAGAAATAACTGCAGCGGGGAGCGTTGCGCGATTTGTAGTTTGGCAATAGACGCAATGCCGAGCCGCCGGTCGCGCACGCTCCCCGCTGCGGTAGCGGCGGTTAAGCCGGATCGTTGTAATCGCTCAGATAAAGATGGCCTTCGTTATCCACCAAGCCGAAGCGCACACGATTCAACCAGCCGACTTGCCCCAGCACGTTGGTAGAAAAGTATGGATCGGCGGCGAAGTAGACCGTGGCGACGACGGCGATGTCCAGCACTGTCACAGTGATTTCGTGGCCGTAGGTGAGAAAGCCGCCCATCGCCGTGCGAAAGCGTGTCGGCTGGCCGCTTTCGATATCGAGGCCGAGTCTTTCGCCGTGCGTGCGCGCGAAGACGCAGCCGTCAGCGCCGCTATCAACCTTGGCCTGAAGCTGGGCGATTTCCGCACCCGAACTGAGGGTGATGGGCACGTTGATGCCCTGCAATCTGGTGTCGTACTCGTAGCGGGCGGCAAAGGTCAGTGTGTAGCTCATAGCCAGCCTCCCCAGTAAGGCCCTTCCTCTTTCTCGACGAGGCGTTCGAGGAAGGGCGCAACGATGCCGGCGGCTTTGGCTGCCTGATGGACTTGCACGGCGTCCGCGCCGTAACTGATGAGCCGGTCACCTTCGAGCGCGACCCATTGCCCCAGATATTCGGCGCGGTGTTCGTCAATCCAGTTCATCGCCTTGCGGTAGCGGGCGAGTTGCTGCTCGACGGTTTCCGTGGTCGGCGGCGTAGCGAGCAGCGGCGGCGCAGCGGCCAACTCTTCCTGAGGTCGCTCTTGCTCCTGCCACCATTCGCGCAATTGGCGGCGGTCGGCAGGCGGCAAAGCTCTGATGGTTTCAATCGTT
>JANOWX010000791.1:0-12109 GCA_031418175.1 Acidobacteriota bacterium
GCCGATTGGGGCTACGGCGCGGGCGAGAAGCTTAGTATCGAAGAGTTGATCAAAGAGAAATATCGCGGCATCCGTCCCGCGCCCGGCTACCCGGCGCAACCCGATCACACCGAAAAGCGCGCGCTGTTCGATTTGTTGCAGGCCGAAACGAACGCGGGCATCGCGTTGACCGAAAGCTTTGCGATGTGGCCGGCGAGTTCGGTCAGCGGGTTGTATTTCGGGAATGCTGAAGCGAAGTATTTTGCGCTGGGCAAGCTCGAGCGCGATCAAGTACAGGAGTATGCGGCGCGGAAAGGAATGGAGGTGCGGGAGGTGGAGCGGTGGCTGGCGCCGTATTTGAATTACGAACCGTAGCGGATGTATTTTGCGCATTGCCAAGTGGAGGTTGAGAGCCTTATGAGCGCATTACCAAAAAAACTGTATACCTTGGAAGAGTACCTTGAGTTGGATAAGAACTCGGAGGAAAAGTATGAGTTCTTTGACGGCGAGATTTTTGCGATGGCGGGCGGCTCGCTTGCGCACAATACCATTGCCGCGAATGTCATTCGCGCACTCGGCAATAAGCTGGAGGGCACGGCTTGCCGCGCCTTGACCAGTGATATGCGGTTGAAAGTCCCGCTGGCGTTGCCTTATCGCTATCCTGACGCGACGGTTGTTTGTGGCGAGCCAGTTATCGAAGACCTTCAAGGGCAGCAAGTCTTGCTCAACCCGCAAGTGATTATCGAAGTCCTGTCGCCCACTACGGAAGCCTATGACCTCGGCAAAAAGTTTTCGGCCTATCAGTCTATCGCCAGTTTCTGCGAGTACGTGTTGATCGCACAAGATCGCGCGCATGTCATTCAGTACGTCCGGCAGGCGGATGGCAAGTGGTTGCGGTCTGAGCATCAAGGAGTAGGGGCGGTGCTGGAACTGGAATCGCTCGGCATTCGCCTGGCGCTCCGCGACATCTACCAGCGCGTCAATTTTGCCTGAGGCCGAGCGTCATTCCTTCCCCGCCCAATCTGTTTTAGAATCCTGCTGCTCGTAGTCAAATTTCAACGCTCTGCTGCAACTCCATGAATCGAATTGTTGAATGTGTGCCCAATTTCAGCGAAGGCCGTGACGCAGCGAAGGTCGAACAGCTCGCCGCCGCCATCGCCGCCGTGCCTGACGTAGTCCTGCTCGATCGCGAGTTGGACGCCAATCATCACCGTTCGGTCATCACCTTCGCCGGTGAACCTGAAGCGGTGGTCGAGGCCGCTGTGCGGGCGGCGGCCATGGCGGTCGAATTGATTGACCTCAATCACCATCTGGGCGAACACCCGCGCATCGGGGCGTTGGATGTGTTGCCGTTTGTGCCGCTGCAAAATGTGACGATGGAAGATTGCATCGAGTTGGCGCATCAGGCGGGCGAACGGCTGGCGCGCGAACTGCACATCCCCGTTTATCTGTACGAACGCGCGGCGACACGGCCCAGCCGCGTCAATCTGGCCGATGTGCGGCGCGGCGAATTCGAGGGGCTGCGCGAAGAGATCGAGACGGACGCCAACCGGCAACCCGATTACGGCGAACCGCTGCTGCATCCGACGGCGGGCGCGACGGCGGTGGGGGCGCGCGCGCCGTTGATCGCCTACAACATCAATCTCGGCACGGCGGATGTGAACCTCGCGCGCAAGATCGCGCAGGCCGTGCGCGGCAGCAGTGGCGGATTGCAATTCGTCAAGGCGCTGCCGATTGAGTTGAAAGATCGCGGCCAGGTGCAGGTTGCGCTGAACATGGTCAATTACGAAGCCACGCCACTCTTTCGCGCTTTTGAAATGGTACAGCGCGAGGCTGACCGTTACGGCGTGCCGGTTGTCGGCAGCGAGATCGTAGGGCTGGTGCCGCAAGCGGCGCTCGATGCCTGCGCCGATTTTTATCTGCGGATCGAAAACTTCCGCACGGGGCTGATTCTGGAAAATCGGCTGCAAGAGGCGCTGGCCGAACGCGCGCGCCAAACGCCAGCGCGCCCCGCTGCGTTGCACGTCTTGCCCACGCCTGACGAGACGCAGCCTGTGGCGCTGACGAACGTGGCCGATGAGTTTTTTGATGAAAGCGCCGATGCCGAATGGCTGGGGACGTTTTTGGATGATGTCGCGGCGGGCACCTTTGCGCCGGGTGGCGGCAGCGTCAACGCCTATGCCGGCGCGTTGGCGGCGGCGCTCGGTTCACTGGTTTGCAATTTGACGCTGGGCAAAAAGAAATACGAAGACGTCGAACAGGAGACGCGCGAAATCCTGGAGCAACTGGAACAACTCGATGCCGACTTGCGCGCCGCCGTGGCCGAAGACGCCGACAGCCAGGAACGTATGGTCGAAGTCATGCAATTGCCCCGCATCACCGAAGCCGAGCGCCTGGCCCGCACGAGCGCGCTTGAACAGGCGACGCGCGGCTTGATCGGCTTACGCATGCGCGTGGCCGAAAGCGCGTTCGACACCTTGGAATTGCTGGACGAATTGGCGGAGGTGGGCAATCCGATTGCCTTCGCCGATCTGACCACGGGCGCGCAACTGGCGCTGACGGCGTTGCGCAGCACGTCTTATCAAGTGCTCAGCAACCTGGGCGCGCTCAGCGACGAAGAGTTCACGCGGCTGCGGCGGCTCGAATTGGACGATTTGATTGCGCGCGGGCAGGAAGTGGCGGATGGAATCGAGGCGCGGTTTTTCCAGATGTATCCGCGTTGAAGTTGAAGCGGACGCTTTGCAACAAGCAGGAAGGTACGATGTCAAAAAGCCCACGCCGTTCAACCCGTGCCAAAGCGGAGCAACTTTTACGGCAACTTTTTAGCGAAACCGGGTATGTCCGTCTGGCTGATGAAGCACGGCGGCAGGCCGATGGCGCAAGCTACAAGAAAGGTTACGAGGTACGCCTGGTCGTGCAGACGGAAGCGGAACTCGCGGAGTTGCGGCGCTGGCTGGCGCGGGCTGGCTTCAAACCGGCCAAGCCTTTTGTCAAGGGCAATCAGCTTGTCCAACCGGTGTATGGGCGCGCGGCGGTTGAATGGTTCCTGACGGAAGCGGCAGCTTGAGCCGGGTTGAGTTTTAGGATGATGAAATTGGCGCAGTTCAGTCTGAAAGCCTTGACGTTGTTGGTTGGCCTCGCTTTGCTGACTGGGCAGGCGGCCAAACCTACGGCGGCAAGCTATGGCTTGCCGGCGGGCGCGCGCCTCATTGAAACGTGCCCGCTCAAATCGGACAAGCACGCCAATCGCGCGTTGCTGTTGTGGATGCTCGATCCGTCCGACAATCCGCGTGAAACGGGGGATGACGTTTACACCTGTCCCGATGAAACGCGCGGCCATTATTACAGCGGCCCGACGCGCGTCTCGCTGGTTGACACGCGCACGCTGAAGCTGATCAATACGGTTGAGATCAAGCAGGAATACGTGTTTGGCGATGACAGCTTCGACATTCCCTATAAAATTCATATGGGCAGTTACTATCAAGTGCCGCAGGGCCGCGCGGGCGAAGAAGGCAAGCCGGTCATTACGTTGTTGAAGGATTACAACGGCGATGGCCGGGCGCTGGAATTTGTTCTGTATGACGCGCTGAATTGCGCGGCCTTGCAAACGACGCTCATCGGCTACAGCGAACGGCAGGACAAGGTGTTGCAATACCCGGTTGAATTGGTGATCGAAGAGCCGGGCGAACGCTCCACCGAAAACAGCCCCTGGGTAGATCATCTGTTTCAACAGAAGCCGGTGGCCGCGGGCGTTTGGAAATACGAGCTTGATTATCGCGGGCGCGGCGGCACGCTCAGTCAGTACGAGATTCGTTATGACCGTGCCGTAGAGAAGTTCAAAGGCAAGGTCGTGGTGCGGCCCGAATAGAATGTAATTGACCGCTGAAATTTTGCCGCAGATGAACGCTGAAAAACGCGGATCAAAGCGGCTGGCACTTGATGCTTAGCTGCGTTTGCCTGCGTTCATCTGCGGCCAGGTTTTCACTTAAAGTTGAGGTTGTAAGCAATGTTCAACAGAAAGATCGTCACCTTATTCCTGTCACTTGCGCTGCTGATTTCCTGCACCGCCGCGCCCTCGTCCGTCGTGCCGGCGCCGGCGCCGACCGCATTTTCGGCGCGTTCGCCCGTACGCGGCAAGAGCGGCATGGTCGCTTCTGTCAGTGAGCTTGCGTCCAAGATCGGCATTGATGTTTTGAAACGCGGCGGCAATGCGATTGATGCGGCGGTGGCGGTGGGCCTGGCGCTGGCTGTGATTTGGCCTTCGGCGGGCAACCTCGGCGGCGGCGGATTCATGGTGATTCGGCTGGCTGATGGCAAGACGACGGCGCTTGATTATCGTGAGATGGGGCCGGCGCTGGCGCATCGCAATGTTTATCTCGATGCCAAGGGCGAATACATCAAAGGCTCTTCGACCTACGGCCACATGGCGGCGGGCGTGCCGGGCGCGGTGGCCGGGATGGCGTACGCGTTGCAAAAGTACGGCAAGCTGAAATGGGCGGATGTCGCGCAACCCGCGTTCGCGTTGGCGCAAAACGGTTTTCCGGTTTGGTACCAACTCGAACGCAGTTTGAAAGGCAACGAGAAAGAGTTGTCGCTTTACCCTGAAACCAAACGCATCTTTTTGCGCAACGGCGACCCTTACGAGACGGGCCAGATTTTCCGGCAGCCTGATTTGGCCGCGACGCTGGGCCGTCTGATCAAGTTCGGGCCGCAGGAATTTTATACCGGCAAGACGGCGCGCTTGATCGAAGCCACGATGCGCAAGGCGGCACAGGCGCACGGTGACGCGAACCCCCCTGGCAAGATTTGGATGACGGTGCGGGATTTGAAAAACTACAAAGTCATCGAACGCGCGCCGCTCAAGACCAAATATCGCGGCCACGAAATCATCACGATGCCGCCGCCATCATCGGGCGGCGTGGCGCTGATCGAGATGTTGAACATTCTGGAACGTTATGACTTGAAACAGATGGGCGCGGGTTCGTCGCAAAGCCTGCACTTGATGACTGAAGCGATGCGGCGGGCCTTTGCCGACCGCGCCGAATTTCTGGGCGATCCCGATTTCGTCAAAGTGCCGGTGGCAGGGCTGACCTCGCGCGCTTATGCAGACAAACTGGCGGACACGATTCGTATGGAAACGGCTTCGACTTCCGAAGAGGTCAAGCACGGCGAACCGGCGGGTTATGAATCCGAAGAGACGACGCATTACACCGTGGTGGATAAGGACGGCAATGTGGTCGCCTGTACGACGACGTTGAATGACAGCTTCGGCAACAAGATCACGGTCGAGGGCGCGGGCTTTCTGCTCAACAACGAAATGGACGATTTTGCGCCGAAGCCGGGCACGCCCAACGCCTACAATTTGATTCAAGGCGAGAACAACGCCGTCGCCGCGCGCAAACGCCCGCTCTCTTCGATGACGCCGAGCATCGTGTTGAAAGACGGCCAATTCTGGTTTGCCGTCGGCAGCCCCGGCGGCCCCACGATCATCAACACCGTGCTGCAAGTCATCCTCAACGTGATTGATCACGGCATGAACATTCAACAGGCCATCGAATGGCCGCGCATCCATCATCAATGGATGCCCGACACGATTACTTATGAACCCTACGGCCTTGCGCCCGACGTGCTCAAAGCGCTGGAAGCCAAAGGGCACAAGCTGGTGGACAAGCCGCGCTACATGGGCGATGCCGAGGGCGTGATGATCGAAGACAAAACCGGTGTGCGCTTGGGCGGCAGCGACCCGCGGCTGGACGGGCATTCGGTTGGATATTGAGACTTGGCCGCGGATGAACGCGGAAAAACGCGGATTGATCTGCGTTGATCTGTGGCTTGGTAAACTGGACAGAGACGGAACAGTTTTAAGTTGCCTTGCACTGAAAAGCTACACTTAATCTAACCCAAGCCAGTCAGGGCAGGCCCGCGCACAATAAGTCTAAGTCAAAGGCAGTCAGCAAGTCCCAGTCGTTGCTTTTGGCCAAACAATTTACACTCCGCTGCCGTGCGCCGCTGGCATACACATTGCTCTTGCCGAAGCTGCTTATCCCCAAGCTGGCATCGGAAAGAGGGTTGAACCTTGATTTTTCAACCGTGCACGTCCCTATGCACATTTCCGTGGGCCCCGCCCATTCAATGGAAAAGCTGCGATGTTGAACTTGCCGAAAAAGATTCTAGTCGTCGAAGACGACGAAACGATGCGCCTGACACTGGCCGAATTGTTGCGCCGCGAAGGTTTCGATGTGCGCACCGCGTGTGATGGCGAAGAGGGCTATGCGGCGGCGTTGGCCATTTGCCCCGATCTCATCATCACCGATTTGCAAATGCCGGTGCTGGATGGCGTCGAATTGGCGCGGCTGATTCGTTGTCAGCGCGGGCAATTGAGCCAAGCGCCGATCCTGGCCCTGAGCGCGAATTTGCAGGAGTACCATTTGCCCGAACGCATGGGTTCAGGGATCAACCGTTTTTTTGATAAAGCCCAACACGACCGGCAAACGCTGCTCATGGCGGTCTATGCGCTGCTCGAGACCGTGCCCGCCGGGGTTGCCTCAGCCGTTTGAAGCCCCGCTTCACCGCTCATAAAATTCAGGATTGACGAAGCGCAGCAGCGCGAAGGTGACGCCCTGCTGATACAACTGCACGCGCTCCAGTTTCCCATTTGAAAGAAGGCCGATCGCGCCTTCTTTTTGTTTTGAATTCTCGCGCCCAAAAAAGCGGTCATCCGCTTCGCCCAATTCCAACCCAGCACGCACAAGCTGCGCGACGCCCGCCGGCAAAGGGAAACGGCCCGTCTGCCCCATGCCCACACACCCGCCGCGATCCACGATCACCACCCAGGCGTAAGCCCACATCATTGTCGAGGTATCGAGTACGCCACCCTCGATGCCGACGCCGAAATCGGCTTCCGATACTTGCTGCAAGGCCTGTTGCGCACGATTGCGCGCGCCCGTGAACATCTCGTCATCCGCAACGGGTTGATGACTGACACCCGAATCGGTCGCCACGCAGCACGCCACAGCGTCGGGCCAGAACTGGGTGATGGCTGCGGCGACGCATTGGATTTTTATCGGATTGGTCGAGCCAACCGCGAAAATGAAAGGCATAAGGAAAAGCACGCCGCAGATGTACGCAGAGAAACGCAGATCAAACCATTTCCCAATCTGCGGTTCTCCGCGTTCATCAGCGGCAAAAGCGTAGTTCATTTTGTCTTGGCTGCCACCACGACGCGAAAGCCTACCAATAAACTGCGAATGTCCGGCGGCAAAAAGTAGCGGAAGCCCGAACGGCAGTTGCGCCCGTAGTAATTCCACGAACCGCCACGCAACGAACGGAATTTTGCTTCACCCTCGGCAAGCCACGCGCTGCCGTCGGCGGGCGCGCCGTTGTAACTGGCGTGTTTGTAATCCTGGCACCACTCCCACAGATTGCCGTGCATGTCATAAAGCCCGAACGGATTGGCTACGCCGAGGCTGCCGGGCGCGGTGGTCGTTTCGCGGAAGACGCCTTTGGCCGCCGCGCCGTAAGGATAGCGCCCGTCATAATTGACGATCTCGGGCGTGATCGTCGCGCCAAAGGCAAACGGCGAAGTCGTGCCGCCCCGCGCGGCGTATTCCCATTCGGCCTCGCTGGGCAAGCGGTAGGTGCGCCCGGTCTTTTTCGACAGGCGGTCGCAAAATTCGAGGGCTTCTTCCCAGATCACGTTTTCGACCGGCAGGTCAGCGCCTTTGAAATTGGCCGGATCGGCTTTCAATTCGATTTTGACTTGCGGCCATTGGGCGACGGCGCGCCATTGGGCCTGGGTGATTTCGAACTTGCCCATGAAAAAGGACGGCAGCGTGACTTTGTGTTGCGGCGTCTCGCCATTGAACCATTCGAGCTTGGCGTTGGGGCTAAAGGTTTTCGATTCGTTGAACGCGGCCTGGATTTCAGCTTCGCTCGAACCCATCTGAAATGCGCCCGCCGGGATTTCGATCATGTCCAGCAGCACATTGTCACCCAGGTCTTCGGCAAACCCGGCGGCCTTTTGGCCGAGCACTTTGGTGACGGCGCCGCTGGCGTCAACTTTGGCGATGGTGAATTCAAAATGCTTTAGCTTTACCGGCGTGCCTGCGACATTGGCCGTGGCAACTTTGGGCGTAGCTTTCACATTGGTTGAACGAACTTGTTTGGCGGGTTGCGTTTTGTTTTGCGGCCTTGTGGCGCGCACGGCGAAGCTTGCTGGCAGCAGCAATAACGCGAACGACGTGGGCACCAGTAAGGCGCGAGTAATGTTTATCGTGAGCGGCATAACTCGACTCCTTAACAAAAAACTGTGGTAATGCTTGAGCAAAGCGCGTGGCTAACTTGGGTGGCGGTAATCTAGCATTGCGCGGCGCGCGCGGCTACTGTTGCAGGAAGAATTAAAGCCTGTGCGTAAATCAGCGAGTGAGCGCAACCTGGGTACGCAGCGCTTCCAGCGTACAGACTTGGCGTCAAACGGCTTCCTACCGGCAGGAAAACATCTGCTGCCGAATCCGCACGCTGGAAGCGCTGCGTACCCAGGTTGACCGCTTGCAATCAACTGCGCCTTCGGCCAAGATGCCGCCGTCGCCCCCAAGTACAATTGCTCCTACCAATCCCCGTTAATTGACAGTGCTCTTAAAGCCAACCCTGATTTATTCACCTGCACATGCAAATCTGTTGAGCGCCCCCGTAGCTGCTGCGCATTCCAACAGAACTCTTTGCCAGTAATCACATCTCGCAAGCTGATTTTCGGAGGTCAATTCATGCATCATCGGCATCGCAACATTTTATTTAGCTGTCTGGTTCTCACCGGTTTGTTGGCCGCGCTGCCCCTGGCGCCGCAGCAGGCCCAGTCCAAAAAACAAGCCCTACGCGCCGCCTTGCAACGTCAGGCGCCCACGCCCACGCTGGAAAATAGCGACAGCCCGACGGGCAATTTTGTCATTGTGGCCACAGCGGACGGCAAAGCGTGCCGCCCGACGACCGCGCGCGAAGAACTTGAAATGGGCTTCGCCGAACCGCGCGGCGAATTGCGCGCGCTGGGCGACAACAGCCCGCGCCGCATCCAGCAAACCGGGTTGAAGATCACCTTGCGCGGCACGCCCCAACTCGACAGCTTTCCGCAAGCCAAAGCGGCGTTTCAGCGCGCGGCGGCCAAATGGGAAGCGATTATCAGCACACCGATCACGATTGTGGTGGATGTGGATTTCGGCCCAACGCGCTTTGGCAGGCCATATGATGCTGGCGTGCTTGGTTCGACGGTAACGCAAACGGTGCCATTGAGCGGTACGGATTTTTACGCGGGGTTGCGCGAGGCTTTGCTAGATGTGGCGGCGAGCCCGCAACAGACGGCGGTTTACAACGCGCTACCCGCCAATGTCTTACCGACCGACCTGGGGCCGGTGACCAATACTATTAGCTCCACAACCGCCAATCTGCGTGGGCTGGGGATTCTGAACCCGGTGGCGAATCCCGCTAGTGAGCCGTCAAGCTTCGGGCCGCCACCTTCGATCGGATTCAATTCGAACTTTACCTTTGATTTTGATCCGAGCGACGGCATTGATTTCGACAAGTTTGATTTCGACTCGACGGCCGTGCACGAGATCGGCCATGCGCTCGGCTTTATCACCGAGATGGGTAACAAGGAACTCTTTGTCAGCTTTCCGATTTTTCCCACGCCTTGGGATTTGTTCCGCTTCCGACCGGGCGGCTTGGTGTTCAACTCACTGGGCACTCGCCAACGCGTGATGCTGGCGGGGGGCGAACAGACATCCTTTTTCGGCGGCGAAGAATATGCCCTTTCGACAGGCACGAATGTCGGGACCAACGGCGACAGCTATCAGGGCAGCCATTGGAAGGATTTTGAGCAGACGGGAAATTACGTCGGCATCATGGACCCGACCGGCGCGCGCGGCGAACGGCTCGATCTGACCGCCGCCGATTTGATCGCAATCAATTTTTTCGGCTATCAATTAAACGACGGCCTGCGCGTCTTTGAACAGATGGTCGTCTCTGACTTTTCAATCGAAGAGCAGCAAGACCGCAGCAATGCGCTGGTCGTCAACCGCTTCACGCCGCAACGTTACCCGGCCAAACTGGAATCGGTGCGCGTGCCGATTCCCGCCCCGCCTAGTGGCGTGCAGACGGGCCAGCCGCTGCGCATCATCGTTTTCGCCGATCCCAACCGCACGGGCCAACCGCCTGCCAGTCCGTCCTTGCTGCTGGATCGCACGATCAATCTGCCGACGCTGCCGAACAACCGCACCTTCGATCTGGTGGTGACCAACGGCCCGACGATCAACAGCGGCGACCTCTATGTAGGTGTGCAAACCTCCGCCGCCATCATCCCGATTGCCGCCGATGTGAATGGGCGTCAACAAGGCCGCTCGTTCATTTCGACCAATAATGGCGCGAGCTTTCAGCCGTTGATGACGCAAAACGCGCCGACGCCCACGCTGGTCAACTTCCAATTGCGCGCCTATGTGAGTGAACCGTTCAACACGCCCGCGCCCACGCTCGCGGCCATCAGTCCCGCCGCCGTGACGCCAGGCAGTGCGGCCTTCACCTTGACCGCGCTGGGCAACGGCTTCCAGCCCAATTCGGTCGTGCGCGTCGGCAGCAGTGATCGCACGACCACGTACCTGAGCGGTTCGCAATTGCAAGCGCAAATCCTGGCGGCTGATGTGGCTGGCGCGGGCACGCTCAAAATCAGCGTCTTCACGCCCAGTCCTGGCGGCGGCCAAAGCACCGCGCTCGATTTAGTCGTGGGCGCCAATCAACCCTTGCCAGCGCTGGCGCGCTTGGAGCCGCCGGGCAGTGCGTTGGGCGCGAGCAACTTGACGCTCAACGTCATTGGCACGAATTTCAACGCGCAATCGCGCATCCGCGTCGGCGCCGCAGAACGCACGACGACGCTGGTCAACAGTACGCAGCTTTCGACTGTGCTGACGCAGGCCGATTTGGCTAACGCCGGGCAATTGGCGATCACGGTGGCCAACCCCGCGCCGGGCGGCGGCGCGTCGAATGCGCAAAACTTTTTCGTGACTTCGTGCAGCTTCACGACAAGTGCGACAGCTCAAAATTTCTTTTCATTCATTACGGCGGCGAACACTAACGGCGTTGCGGCCAACGGCTTCATCCTCAATGCGAGCGCCTCGTCAACCGCCAACGCGAGTGTTTGCCCCTGGACGGCCACCGTCAACCAACCCTGGGTTAGCTTCACCGGCCCAACCACTGGCACGGGACGTTCGGTCATCAGCTACAACATTCAACCGCAACCCGCCGACGGTTTCACCCCGCGCGAGGCCCAGGTGACAGCGGGCGGCCGCACCGTGACGCTGCGCCAAGTCGGGCGTGCCGCCGCGATTTCAGCGGCGAGCTTTACCCCGCAGTTTGCGTCCAACGGCATCGCCTCGCTCTTTGGCGTGGGCCTGGCGCGCGAGACGCGTTCTGCCGAAACCACGCCCTTGCCGACGCAACTTTCGACTACGCGGGTGTTTGTGCAAGATGCGAACGCCCAACGGCTCGCGCCGCTGTTTTTCGTCTCGCCCGGCCAGATCAATTTCTTGATCCCACAAGGCACGGCGAATGGCGCGGCCGTTGTCATCGTCGAAGTAGACGGACTGTTTTATGCCGACAGCCGCATCACCATCACCGCAACCGCACCGGGACTGTTCACCGCAAACGCCAACGGCGCAGGCGCGCCAGCGGCGGTGTTGGTACGCACGCGCGCCGACAATTCGCAAACTACCGAGACCGTTGCCGTGCTTGATGCGGCGACCAACCGCTTCGTGCCGCGTCCGATTGATTTCGTGAACGACACTGACCGGCTCACGCTGGTGTTGTTTGGCACGGGCATTCGAGGCCGCGCGAGTTTGAATGCGGTCTTATTCAACTTTGCCGACGTGGCCGTGCCCACGCAATTCGCCGGGCCGCAAGGCGATCTGGTCGGCCTGGATCAAATCAACATTGATCTGCCGCGTACCTTGCGCGGGCGCGGCACGATCAACATCACCGGCACGGTGGATGGACGGATGGTCAACACGGTGACGGTGGCGTTCAGATAAGCCACTTCCGACGCGCAGCGTCTTTGGAGTGCGCGCGGCACAGGCCGCCGCTTTGGTAGTCCCTT
>JANOWX010000792.1:0-3653 GCA_031418175.1 Acidobacteriota bacterium
CCCTCCCTCACAGTCGGGCTACTGACACGGCGCTCGCGCAGCGCACCGGGAAGTTCATCGAATTGGCGATGAAACAGAGCGCGTGCGCGCGTGCGTGCAAGCTTTCGGCCAACGCGACATTCGCGCCGGCTTGCACAGTAACCTGTGGTTGCAATACGACTTCGGCAAAGCGCCCGCCGCCCTCCGCCGTTTCAATCATCCGGCCTTGTGGCTGATCCTCATACGCCGTCACCACGATGCCGCGCTCGGCGCACAGATGCAGATACCAAAGCATGTGGCAGGCAGCGAGCGCCGCGACCAGCAACTCTTCGGGGTTATAGCGCGCCGCGTCGCCGCGAAAGGCCGGGTCGGATGAACCGTACAGCACCGGTTTGCCTGCGGCGCTGATCTCGTGCGCGCGTTCGTAGGCCCAATAGCCGCTCGTGCCCGCGCCCGTGTTGCCCGTCCATTCGAGGTTGATCTGATATGAATGCGTCTTGTCAGCCATGTACCGCTTCAAAAAAAGACCGTCAAACCCCAACCAACTTGGGGGCTTGAAAGCGCCAGGCGCAGGCGTTCAGAGTCCAAGCTTAAGCTTGTCCGGCGCGTGCAGCGCGCCACGAACAAGCTAAAGCTTGGACTCTGAACGCCTGTCTGCCAGCGCTTACGTTTCAACCATTATCTCAAACGTCGCCGCTCAAACTTTCCGATTGCAGTTTTTCAACCCGAAAGTTACCATCCAAAGTGGCCTGCCGATAGAGCCAATTTCTAAATATTCGACCAGTCCACTTGCGAGGAGCTAAACATGGAGCTTGCCGTCAACCTGAACACCCACGCGCCACAGCCGCTGCATCAACAGCTTTACCAGGAATTGCGCCGTTCGATTTTGAGCGGGCGTTTGAGCGCCGGACAGCGTATCCCTTCGACGCGCGCGCTGGCAAAATCGCTGGGGCTGTCGCGCGCGACGGTGACGCAAAGTTACGAACAACTCGCCAGCGAAGGCTATCTGCAAACCGCCGTCGGTTCGGGCACGACGGTCAGCGCGCAATTGCCGGATGAGATATTGCAAGCTGCACCAGTCAAGCCTGGCCTAATCAAAACAGCGCGGCAGGCCAAGCCGAAAGCCGGGGCGCAGATAAAACTGTCGAGCTATGGCGCGCGCCTGACCGAGTTCGCGCGCGAGCCGGATGAGCCCAACCTGCTGTTCAATTTCCGGTACTGCCGTCCGGCGCTGGATCACTTCCCTATCGAAGAGTGGCGGCGCTTGCTGTTGCGGCATTGCCGCGCGGGCGCACACGAGTTGCTCGATTACGCACCGGGCGGTAAAGGCGATCCACAGTTGCGCGTGGCCATTGCGAGCTATCTGGCGCGGGCGCGCGCGGTCAATTGCACGCCCGCACAGGTCATCATCGTCAACGGTTCGCAACAGGCGTTGCATCTGTGCGCGCAGGTGTTAGTGGAACGCGGCGAGACGGTCGCCCTCGAAGAGCCGGGCTATCTGGGCGCGCGCCACACCTTCCTGACGCATGGTGCGCAATTGCATCCGGCGCCGGTGGACGAGGCGGGTTTGCGTTTGGAAGGCTTGCCGCAAAACGCCAAACTGCTTTACGTCACGCCGTCGCATCAATTCCCGACGGGCGCGGTGCTCTCGTTGCCGCGCCGGTTGGAGTTGCTGGCGTGGGCCGAGCAAACGGGCACGCTGATTTTGGAAGACGATTACGACAGCGAGTTCCGTTATGGCGGGCGGCCCATTCCGGCGTTGCAGGGCTTGGCGCAAAACGCGCAGGTCATTTATATCGGCACCTTTTCCAAAGTGCTCTTCCCCGCCCTGCGCATCGGCTATCTGGTCGTGCCGCCCGCCTTGGCCGAAGTGTTTGAGAAAGCCAAGTGGCTGGCCGACCGCCACACGCCCATGCTGGAACAACGCGCGCTTTGCGATTTCATCACCGAAGGCTATCTCGAACGCCACCTACGCCGCATGCGCACGCTTTACGACCAGCGGCGGCAGAAGCTGGTCAGCGCGTTGCAAACACAATTCGGCGCGCGTGTGACGATCATGGGCGAGAATTCCGGCATGCATCTGATGGTGCGATTGCAGAGCAAATTCAGCGATGCCGAAGTCATCCGGCGCGCCACCGCCGCGGGCATCGGCTTGCTCAGCGCGCGCATTTATTATCTTGGTGGATGCCGCGGCGATGAATTCGTCATCGGTTATGCGCCGTTGAGCGAGCGCCGCATTCAAGAGGGCATCAAACGACTGGCCAAAGCGCTACTTTGACCCGTGTCAGTAGCCCGACCGTGAGGGAGGGCAGGCGTCAAGTTAGACCGCGGGGGTTTGACCGCAAACTTGCCCTCCCTCACGGTCGGGCTACTGACACGTTTTACCAAAACCTCAAACTTGCCAGAAACTTCTTGCCAGTCAGCGCAAATTGAGTAGTATCTACGCCGTTGCCGGACAGAGCGGTATCAAATCAAGCCCGGCAGCATCCGCAAACACAATAACGTAGCCCTAACAAAACAATATCCTGGCCTGCGCCACAGGCGACAACTGCAACAAAGGTTTTCGGCGAGCGTGGTTCGCACACTCATCACAACACACCTCTCATGATTGTCATTCCAGCGATTGATCTGCGCGGCGGGCGTTGCGTCCGATTGTCTCAAGGCATGGTCTCCGCCGAAACCGTCTACGCCGAAAACCCCATTAAGGTGGCGAAGCGCTGGTGCGCAGAAGGCGCCCAGATGTTGCACATCGTCAACCTGGACGCCGCCTTCAACAAAGACGACCGCGAGAACCTGAAGGCGCTCGAACGCATCCTGCTCGAAGTCAATGTGCCGGTGCAATTCGGCGGCGGCGTGCGTTCGCTGGACGATGTGCGCGCGATTGACGACCTGGGCGCGACGCGCATCGTCATCGGCACCACGGCGATTGAGAACCCGCAGTTGCTCAACCAGATCATTGACGAATTCACCACGACCATTGTCGTCGGCATTGACGCGCGCGACGGTATCGTGGCGTTGCGCGGCTGGGAAAAGATGTCGAACATCAAGGCCATTGATTTCGCCCAAAAGGTGGCCGACATGGGCGTCACACGCATCGTTTACACCGACATCGCCCGCGACGGCATGCTCACGGGCATTAACCTCGAAGCCACGCGCGCCATCGCCGAAGCCAGCGGCATTCACGTGACGGCCTCGGGCGGCGTGGCGACGCTGGAAGATATTCTCGCGGTGAAGGAGTTGGAAGAATTCGGCGTGGACAGCGTGATCGTCGGGAAGGCGCTGTATGAAGGCGTGTTTACGCTGGAAGAGGCGTTGGAAGCGGCCGCGAGTTAGCCGCGCAACCTGGCAAGCTGCAGCGCACCGCAAAAGTAGCTCACAGTTTGCAGGCAAGCGAATCACGGCAAAGGAATAATCATGCCAGTCAATTGAAGGTCTTACTTTAGCATCTTTTCGCCAGCAGCGGCGCGCCTTGAGGAATTTCGATCAGCCACTTACTACACGAGAAACTAAGTTTCCTTGTGTTTGAAAATTTTCTTTGCCGCGTTAGCGGCAGTTGAATTTAGCCGTGGGTTTTCAACCCTTGTCATTACCCAAATCTTTTGCGTTTGCGCGTATCGGTTTGGCAAGTGCTTTATTCACTCAACTTCGGGGCTTGGCGCAATGAGGACTTTTCG
>JANOWX010000793.1:0-6726 GCA_031418175.1 Acidobacteriota bacterium
AAGCAGCAGCCCCATCACGTTGACGGTGTCGAACCGCTCGGTTGATAAATGAAATACCCGGCCCCAGAACCGATACATCCACCCGCGCGTCAGCAGAAAGAGCAGAAACCACAAAACCAACATCCCATAGTTGATGAGCGAACACCACAGAAGCGCGTCACGTACTGTTCCAATATTCATTGATGATCTCCTTAGCAAAACTTACAGTGAATGAAGGCAGCAGCACGAACCGAGTTCGTGCTGCTGCCTTTTGCTTGAGAAAGCTTTTTACAAACCTTCCGCGTCTCGGCCACGTCTCTGCCACGGGACTTCTTCCTCATTTAATTTGTGAAGCCCAGATGGCAAACTGGTCGATGCCGAAGTTACCAAAGTTAGTGACACTGAAAGTGCCGTTGCCGTTCGAGAAGGCCACCGGCAATGTAACCCAACCCGACGGGCCAGTCAGCGCGATGTCAGTGTCGCCATCTTTGTCGAAGTCGCCGGTCAGCACTTTTACTCCCGGTTGCGAGGCCCAGTTGGCAAACTGGTCGATGCCGAAGTTACCGAAGTTGGTAACATTGAACGTGCCGTTGCCATTGGAAAAGGCTACCGGCAGCGTGACCCAGCCCGACGGGCCTGTCAGCGCTATATCAGTCATGCCATCACCGTTGAAGTCGCCGGTGACCGTCGTGGCCCCTTGCGACGCCCAAGTGGCAAATTGGTTGATGCCATAGTTGGTGACATTGAAAGTGCCGTTGCTGTTGGAGAAGGCCATCGGCAGTGTACCCCACCCTGAGGGGCCTGTTAGCGCGATGTCGGTCTTGCCATCCTTGTTAAATTTCCCGGTCAAGATGGCCAGCGGGTTGGGAGGTGCCCAGCTTATCGGGAGCAATGTGCCAAGATTTTGCGGGGTGCCGACATGGAGACGTACTCCGGTGTCAGCGCCATCAATCCACTTGAGCTTTATGGTGCCATCGCTCTTTTGATAAAGCTGAGTGCCTCCCTGCGTCCAGGACGGCGCAGCGCGGTTGAAGACCGTCCATACCGAGAGATTCGGTTTAGCCTCGCTAGGAATCAGAACCGGCCTCTTCGTTCCATCCTGGCGAACCTGCCAGATGGCCAGCCCCGAAGACGCAACATCGGCATCGTAAGACCCACCACCTGCCGTCTTGCTACGGTATTCAAGCAGAAAGAACTCGCTCGTGCCGTGTGTCGGGTCGTAAAGAATGATCGGGCTTTTTTCGGTCAGTCCTTGCCCTGATCTGCTTTGCTGTGCCTGAAGCAATTCACTCCCGGCCTCGTGGATATTGCGCACGCGGGGTTGCAGCCAGCCAAACTGCATTTTGTGCCAGGGATCGAGATGATAGGTGCGCCTGTCATCATCGTTCCCGTAGAGCGTAGATCCCATCAGCGTGAGGGCCTGATGAAATTGCATCTCTTTCGGATAGGCATATAGATCGGGGGACGCCCCGAGCGTGTGCGCAAGTTCGTGGTTGATCGTCATGAGGCTCCCCAGATCATCCATGACGCTCACCCGCACATTCACGCGGATTTTGGGGTTGTCGAAGGAGACATCAGCGGAAGTCGTCTGACCGTGATGACCGTGCTGATTGTCAATTACCAGCACACTCAACTCATCCCCGGTCACTGTGCCATCCCCGTTGGCGTCAAAGCCAGAAAAATCAACCAGCCTCTGCTCCCCCGCCAACCTCACGGCGAGCGGGGCTGTCAGCTTCTCGTTAAATGCGCCGGGAAGTTTTGCGTTAATCGGCCCTATCACTCCCCCCCAGGTAAAGAAGAAACTGCCGTTCGAGACCTCAAGGAAGTAGTCTCTGGTATTCCTGCCCGGGTTGCCCTGGCCGAAAACCAGACTGATGTAGTCGTTGACACTGTGCTGCAAACCCGGATTCTGCCCCATGTCCTGAATCAGGATAACCAGGAGCCGGCGCGTGCCGACAACGCGCTGGTTGTTGAAACCGAAATAGGAAGCATCCGCCAGATCGCCCGCAGCCTGTGCGGTTCGCTGGAAGGCAAGAGAAAAGATTACTCCGCAAAGAATAATTACTATTGCCGTCCTTTTCATCCATCCCTCAGTGAGTGTGACGAGTAATGATAGGGTCTTCCTGGTTTTCATTTGTTCTCCTTTTGGTTTTGCGCAGGCGACGGCCTACCCTGATCGCCCGCGCGTCCTTCTGCTTGGTGCCCGCTCTGCGGGCCGTTTCGGTTGAGCAACTTCTGCTCTCACCGGCATAGGCGGAATCGGCTGGCGAAACTCGCAGCTTGCTGAAAGTTTTTTTTCGTTCGCTTCTCACCCGGCGGAGAATAGGCAACGGCGGTGCTATACTCCGCGCTGTCTCCCCCAAAAAAGCTGATCACAAAAAGGAGGGATAGATGGCCAAGCCCTCGGCACACGAAATCACCGGACTATTGCTGGCCTGGAATGACGGCGACAGCGGCGCGCTGGAGCGGTTGACCCCGCTGGTCTATCGCGAACTGCACCGGCTGGCGCGGGGCTATCTGCGGGGCGAACGCGCCGGCCACACGCTGCAAACCTCTGACCTGGTCAACGAAGCTTATCTGCGGTTGATAGACGCCAGCCAGATGCGCTGGCAGAACCGCGCGCACTTCTTCGCCGTTTCCGCCCAATTGATGCGCCGCATCCTGGTAGATTTCGCCCGCGCGCGCCGAAACCAGAAACGTGGCGGCGGCGCGGCGCAGGTTTCGCTGGATGAAGCGCTGACCATCGGCCCGGAACGCGACGCCGAGATGGTTGCGCTCGATGATGCACTGACTGCCCTGGCCAAACTCGACGAGCGGCAGAGCAAGGTCGTCGAGTTGCGCTTTTTTGGCGGGCTGACGGAGGAAGAGATCGCCGAGGTGTTGCAAGTCTCGCCGCGCACGGTGAGCGGCGATTGGAGTCTGGCGCGGTCGTGGCTGCTGCGGGAATTGAGCAGAGAGGGAGCGGGATGACGCCTGAACGCTACCAAGAAGTCGGACAGCTCTATCGCGCGGCGCTGGAGGTTGAAGCAGACCAGCGGGCCGCTTATCTCGCCGCGGCTTGTGGCGGCGATGAAGCGTTGCGGCAGGAAGTCGAATCACTGCTCGGCTACGCGGCGCAGCGCGGCGGCATCATTGATCAGCCTGCCCTAGAGGTTGCTGCCCAGGCGCTGGCTGCCGACCAGCATGAGCCAACTCCCCCGCAGCTTGAGCAACGCACTGCACCCGATACGCTGAACACAGACGCCGCTGGCGGTGATGACGTAAAACAGCAGACGAAGGCCGGTTCGACCGGGCGAGGACGGATCATTCTCGTCGGACTCTTCTTCACGCTGATGTCTGTCAGCATCGGAGTGAATAGCTACCACAGCAACTTATATTTCAGCACGGCGGGCGATCCCGGCTGGCTGCTGGGCCTTGATGGTCGTGTGCGGACGTATGGCGGCTTGTCCGGCGCCGATGTAGCGGCGCTGCGCGACGGCGATGAGGTGGTGTCGCTCGACGGCCAGAAGCTCGGATACATTCGTCAGTATTTCAAGACCTTCACGCGCCTCACGCGGGGAACCGCTTACACGATGGTCGTCCGGCGCGACGGACTGAACGAGCAGCTTACGCTCCGCACGGCGTCTTACCCGCTCTGGATTCGAATCATTGTTATCCTCTATCAGCCGCTCCTCCCGGCTGTTTTCCTGCTGATTGGGTTGGCTATTTTTCTCTTACGGCGGGACGACAAGCAAGCTCTGCTGCTGGCGCTCATGTTCGGCATGATGTTCCTGGGAGGGTGGCCTCCCTTCTCATTGCTGGTTACAGATTTACCGTGGTGGCTCGCCGGAATTACAACTGCCGCGCTCCTCATCGGCGCAGCAGGCGTGTCGCCAATCCTCCTGCACTTCTTTCTCATCTTCCCGGAGCGTTCGCCGCTTCTGCTCCGATTCCCACGATTGGAATTTTACCTTTACCCATTCTTTCTGCTGACGGCATATCCCTTCGTTGTCATTGCCGCCTTTCGCGTGGCTACCGCGCCAGAGCGGTTCTTCGGTGCTGTTCAGGAATTTCAATGGCCCATAGCCATCATTCTAGCTGTCAGCAGCATTTACTTGCTGAGCGCGCTGCTGGCGCTTGCGGTCAATTATCGAAAAGGCAACCAGGTGTCCCGGCGCAAGCTGCGCCTGATCCTCGTCGGCACGATGGTGGCATTTATATCCAGCAGCTTGATTAGGTTTTTGGTCTTGTTTCTTAAGCCGTCGCTGAGCCTGCTGACCCCGCTCTGGCTGGTCGCCTTCGGTGCCGGGTTTATGCTGATGTTGATGCTATTCCCGCTCTCGTTCGCCTATGCCATCGTGCGCCATCAGGTGATCCCCGTCAGCCTCATTATCCGCCGCAGCGTGCAATACCTGCTCGCCAAGAACGCGCTGCGCTGCTTGCTGGCGCTGCCCCTCGTCGGGCTGGCGCTCACCGTTTACGCCAACCGCGACCGGACGCTCGCCGACTTGCTCTTCCACAATTCGGTCTGGTTTTACGCCTCGCTGTTGACCGCCGTCGCGTGCGGTCTGGCCTACCGTCACAACCTGCGCGAGTGGCTTGACCGCCGCTTCTTCCGCGAAGCCTATCAGCAGGACAAGATTCTGCGCGAGTTGACTGAAGAGGTCCGCCAGTTGGATTCACAAACGGAGATGGCACAGCACGTCAGCCGGAAGGTAGACGCCGCGCTCCATCCCGAACGGCTTTATCTTTTCTACCGCGAAGAAGGGCGACGCGATTTGGCGTGTGGCTATTCGTCGGGCGGATTGAGCCGCGACGCGCACATCCCCGCCGAGTTCGAGTTGTTGCGCTTTATGGAATACCAGGGCAGGGCGCAAGACTTCCCCTTCCCGGCTCGGACCAAGTTGCCGCAGCAAGAGAAGGCCTGGCTAATAGCTTTGGGCGCGCGCCTGATCGTGCCGATGCGCGGGACTGACGACCGGTTGACGGGGCTGCTCGTGCTGGGGGCGAAGAAGTCCGAAATCCCCTACACGGGCAGTGACCGCCAATTGCTCGAAACGCTGGCCGACCAGATCGCGCTGGTTTACGAGAACGCGCAACTCAAGGAGCGAGTCGCCAAAGACCGCCGCGTGCAGCACGAAGTCCTGACGCGCATCGCCGGGCAGCAAATCAACCTGTTGAAAGAATGCCCGCAGTGCGGGGCCTGTTATGACAGCGCGGTGCGTGTCTGCGCCAATGACCAGGCCGAGCTCGAGTTGACGCTGCCTGTCGAGCGGACGTTGGAAAGCAAGTACCGGCTGGAACGGCTGCTGGGCAAGGGCGGTATGGGCGCAGTCTACGAAGCGAGCGATTTGCGGCTGGGGCGACGGGTGGCAGTCAAGATAATGACCGGCAGATTGTTCGGCAATCAGGCAGCGCTACGCCGCTTTGAACGGGAGGCGCGGGCCTCGGCTCGGCTCAATCATCCCAACATCATCGCGGTGCATGATTACGGACACGCCGGGGCTGAAGGCGCGTACCTGGTGATGGAACTGGTCGCGGGCACCACACTGCGTGACGCTTTGAAAGGCTCAGGCTCATTACTACCCGCAGATGCCGCCACGTGCTTCGGGCAAATCCTCGCAGGCTTGCAAGCCGCGCACGACGCGGGCGTGATCCACCGCGACCTGAAACCGGAGAATGTTTTTAGCGCCTCGCAGGAAGATGGACGCACAGTAATCAAACTGTTGGACTTCGGGTTGGCAAAATTAAGGATGCTTGATGCAGCGGAGCCCGGCAGCCCGATGATAAGCAGCGGATTGACCACGCCGGGGATGGTCATGGGGACATTGGGGTACATGTCGCCGGAGCAGTTGCTAGGCGAAGTGGTGGACGAACGCACCGACATCTTCGCGGTCGGCGTGATGGTGGTAGAAGCACTAACCGGCCGCCGCCCTTTCGAGGGCAAAAGCCATGCGGAGTTGCTGACCGCAGTCCTGCACCAGCCGTTCACTTTGCCGGGGAACACGCCGGTGATTAGACAACTCGACGCCGTCTTGCAGAAATGTCTGGCGAAGGAACGAACGAGCCGCTATGCCACCGCGGCCGAGTTGCAAGGCGAATTGATCCCGGCGCTCAGAGCTTGTCCGCCGCTGGCCTCACTTGAGTGGATGCGTGGCGAACCTGACACGGCGGTGCTGCTGGGCAATTGAGCGTTGAAAGAACGGCGTCAGCCAACGCCAAATTCTGGCCACAGTACCTGCGCGGGCAGGCGTATCTGAAACTAAAGCAAAGCGCGGCGGCAGCAGCGGAATTTCAAAAGATTCTCGCCCATAGAGGCTACGCGCCGCTCTCGCCCGCGTATCTGCTCACGCATTTGGGCCTGGCGCGTGCGGCGGCGCTTACGGACGAACAGGCGAAGAGCCGCCAGGCTTATGAGGATTTCTTTGCGGCGTGGAAAGACGCTGATGCTGACCTGCCGATGTTACGCGCGGCGCAGAGCGAGTATGAAAGGTGAACTGTTCAAGCAATTCGCCGCTGCGGTAATGCCTACTCGAGCGACTTCTTCGCCTTCGGTCTGAAATTCGCCGCCAGCACCTTCTTGCGCATGCGGATGGATTGCGGCGTGACCTCGACCAATTCGTCATCGGCCAGATATTCAATCGCCTGTTCCAGCGTCAAATCGCGCACCGGCACCAGCCGCAAGGCCTCATCCGCCGATGAAGCGCGCATGTTGGTGAGTTTCTTTTCGCGGATGATGTTCACGTCCAGATCAACGTCGCGCGCGTT
>JANOWX010000794.1:0-12106 GCA_031418175.1 Acidobacteriota bacterium
CCGGCCGCTTTCTCACAAATAACTTTGTTGTCGGTGTACTGAAGCCTGAACTCCATGCTTTTGCTGCGCTGTTGTCTGTGCTTCTGCGTAAGTCTTGCACTCAATCGTTCCGCTAGTTCTGCCCATTTGGCAGCCAATCTATGCAAGCGGTTCAGTCCGCCCCCACAATCCGGCTGCGGCGTTCCAAAATCACCGTGTCGCGCCAGACGCCGTGTAATTGGGCGACGCGTTCACGCCGTCCGATCTCTCTGAAGCCGTGCCGCAAGTGCAATCGCAAGCTCGCCTCGTTTTCCGGAAAGACGGCGGCGAACAACGTCCAAATGCCCTGCCGTTCGGATTCCTCAACCAAGGCCGCCAGCAAAGCAGTGCCAACACCATTACCACGCGCCGCCGCAATATAAACGCTGACTTCGGCAACGCCCACGTAACAGGCGCGTTTGGAAGTCGCGCTCAAGGCGGCCCAACCTAGAATTCGCGCGCCCGCCCTGGCGGCCAAACGGCACTGCGCCAAATGTCCGGCATCCCATTCCGGCCAATCCGGCGCGCTGGTCTGAAACGTCGCCTGGCCGGTGGCGAGCCCCTCCAGGTATATCGCGCGCACTTGCGGCCAATCATTCGCGTTGAGCGATTCAATCGTGAATTCCATGGTTGATCCTCGGCGCTTGTCCAATTTGCCCGGCACGAAACGAATCTGGCAAACTGACCATGACAGATCGCAGCGTAAACACAGCACTGCTCTGAAATCCAGCCGGCGGGCACACGACGTATTTCAAAACGCACAGTGACTGCAAAAATGGAAAACCAGCAAACGACTAAGGAGAACAGACAAATGCATATAACCCCACGATTGCGGGCCAGCGCTTGCGCAGCCGCCCTCGCGTTCTGCGCATTCCCCTTGGCCACCGCAGCAAATGCACAATCTCAGGCGGCTCAACCCTTGAATCAACTGAGCACGCAACTCGCAAAATCATCCGCGTTGAGCAGCACGTTCAATCATTTCACGCGGCCTGCTCCGACCACACCGACACCGACGCCAACCCCGGCAACTGAACCGGCTTCGCAAAATCCCAGCCAAGTGGCTGACCGGATCAAGAGCTACGACCGCAACGCCCCGCGCCGCGAGAACCTGACCGGCATCAAAATCGTCAAGCACGTCAACGGCCTGTTCGGCGGGTTTGAGCAAGGCGCAGGCTTCGGCTTCGGCGTTGAATTGACGACGGCTGACAGCATTCCCGGTGTTGAGTTGCGGGCGCGGGCGCTGACTTCGACCAAGTTTTACCGCAAGGGCGAGGCCGGTCTTTACGTGCCCAAACTCGGTTCTGAAAACTCGCACGCCGAGGTTTATTTCACCTATCTGCGCCGCACCAAGGATAATTTCTTTGGCATCGGCCCGCGCACCACGAATGCCTTTGAGACGAACTTCGATCTCGAACAACGCTCCGTCACCGGCACTTACTTTTACGACATCTCGAAACGCCTGCAGGTTGGCGGCTACGTGCGCCAAGCCAACACCGCCACTTATCGCGGCGTGGATAAGAAGGACAAACCGGTGGATCAACTTTTCACCGGCAATCCGGCCACGCCGGAGCCGCTGCGTTTCGCGCCCGGGTTGCGCACGAATCTCAACATCTTTTCATATGGCGTCTACCTCGAAGCTGATGCCCGCAACAATGAAAAGGGCCTGACCAAAGGCTTGTACGTGTACGAACGCATCGGGGGCAACCGGGGCACGGGCCGCGCTGCTGGTTATGGCTGGACGGAAATCGAGACGGATATGCGTGGTTATCTGCCGCTTGGCAGCGACCGTACCTCACTTGCTATGCGCGCTTACTTCGACTTGAAAGGAACCACCGGTGACAACGACCTGATCCCTTTTTATGACCAATCATTCCTGGGCGGGCGCAGCTTTGTGCGCGGCTTTAACAACTTCCGCTTCCGCGCCAACAGCTTGCTGCTTTTTTCGACGGAGTTGCGTCAGACGGTCTTCAAACAGAAAGACACGCGCGGTGTTGACCTCGTCGCGTTTGGCGATGGCGGTCAGGTCTGGGGCGACAATCGGCCCAATCTGCCCACCGCGTTTCGCGGCAACGACCGGTTTGATTCGGCCAATTGGCGCTTTGGCATGGGTGGCGGCGTGCAATACCGCTACAACAAAGATTTCGCTGTACGTTTGGATTACGCGCACACGAATGAGAAGAACATGGTTTACTTCTCCGTCGGGCGCGGGTTCTAAACGATCCATCACTACCGCCCGCACCACCGCCCGCACCACCGCCCGCACCACCGCCCGCGAAGCCGCACGCTGCGGTTCGGGCGGCTTCGCGGGGTATGTTTCGAGGAGGCTTTATGCACAAACGACTGTTTAGTTTGGCGCTGCTTGGCGCTTTTGTATTCACGGCCTCGGCTGCGGCCCTGGCTAATCCGCTCATCAGTTTCCGGATTCAAGCCAAAATCCCCTTTGACTTCCAGATCGGCAGCAAGAAGTTTCCCAAGGGCGAATACACCATCGAATCGGTCACCACGACCGGCTTGATGCGGATCAGCAATACGAAGGGCAAGAAGGCGATCAACTTCACGGCCATGCAGGACAAACAGAACAAAAAAATGAAGTCGCGGCTCTCGTTCCGCCGTTACGGCGAACAATACTTCCTGCGCAAGGTCTGGGACGGTCAGGACACCATCTTTGAATTGCAGCGTTCGAGCGCCGAAAAGAAAGTCGCCAAGGCCCTCAAAGGCAAAGAGGACGCTGAAGGCGACGAAGTAGACAACTGAGGAATGGCCCGTAAATAACCCTGCCAAACCACGGGGGACACTGGGTTCACGGGGAAAGCAAGTCAATGGTGGTTGTTCTTCCCCGTGTTCCCCGTGTTCCTCGTGGTTGATTTGGCAGCGTTATTTCCAGTTCGTGCCTAAGCCCCTGCGCCGCAAAACCTGGGTTGGCGGTTCCGGCCAACCCAGGTGCTTGATTCAGCCAAGCCCAGCTTTACAAGCTCTTCGCCCGCAGCATACACTGCGCGCACCCTCAAGATTAACCAGCATCGTCATTTGACCACGAACGAATTTTTTCGTTGGGTTTGTTTTCAGCACGCTGGCGTCGCCCCCAATTCTCGACGCTATGGCCCGGCGCTACGGGTTGCGCTGAAACAGCCGCGAACCCAGTCGTACAACAGAAGAGGTGCGTCATGAAACTGTCTTGCCCAACCAATTTTTTAGCGGGTCGAGCCGTCGCGCTCAGCCTGGCCCTGTTGCTGAATTCCACTTTCCCCTGGCTCGCCAGCGCGCAAGACCGCATGCGCCGCCCGCCCGTGAGCGAGGGCGGCGACGTGCAAAGCTATCTATCGCCGGGAACCAACTCGCTGCCCGACGGCACCCGGCTGGTGTGCCGGATGGAAACGCGCCTTGATTCCAAAACGGCGCGGCCCAGCGACCGCTTCACGGCGCGCGTGCTCGTGCCTGTCACCGATGCGCGCGGCCGCACGCTGGTGCCCGGCAGCAGCCTGCTCGAAGGCCACGTCGTGGCGGCCCAACGCGCCCAATCGCGCCGCCGTTCCGGCATTATCGAAGTGACCTTCGACCAACTCACGCTGCCGGACGGGCAACGCTACAAACTGCTGGCCAATCTCGCGCCCGCTTCCGCCGAAGACCGCAAACGTTTTGACGTTGAAGGCAACATTCGCCCGAAAGGCACGAACACCAAACGCACGGTCGCCTTTATCGGCGGGGGCGCGGGCGCGGGCGCACTCGTCGGCGCAGTGACGGCGGGCGCGTTGCTGGGCGCGGGCGTGGGCGCGGGCATCGGCGTATTTGCCGTGCTGCTGGCCAAAGGTAAAGAGGCCGTCGTCGAACCGGGCGCGAAAATCGGCGTCGAGTTGACCCAACCGCTCGCCTTGCGCGCCAGCAGCGCCAATACCGCCAGCAACTCAGGCTTGCTCCCTAATCGTCCGCAACCTGATTATTCGGGCACGCCCACGTACAACAATCCGCCTTACAACAATCCGCCTTATACCAATCAGCCGCCGCAGGTGCGCCCGACGCCGCCGAGCTATACGCCTTATCCGCGTCCGCGCCCTGCCGCCACGCCGCTTCCGCGTCCAAGCTCAACGAGTGGAACCACACCGCAAAACCGCCCGACGCCACGGCCTGCGCCTGTCGTCATCAGGCCAGATACCGGAAGCGATCCCGGCAATCTGCAACCGGTCAACGTCAGCGCAGTGCTGGCCGAACGCAGCGCCGATGGCACGTTGCGCATTTCGATTACGGGGCAGGCGCCCAGTTCCGGTTGGCGGCTCGCGCCCGAATACGTCAGTGAAGGCGGCGCCCTGAATATCAAGCTCAGAGGCGCGCCGCCGCAGGGCCTCTCGTCACAAGTGATTTCCTATCCGACCACGGTGGTGACGCTCAAAGACCCGCTGCGCGAAATCCAACGCGTCACTGTCAAAGGCGGCACGACGGCCCGCACCACGACGCCCATCTCGCGCGGCGGGGGCACAGGCGGCAACACCGGCAACACCGGCAACACCGGCAGCGGCGAAGTCGTTTCAGCCGCAGGGTTGAACATTTTCAGCAAACAGGAACCGCTGGTGGAGGACTACGCGCTCTGGATGCGAGCCTTGCGCAATCCCGATGGTACCTACAGTTTTGAGAACACGCGCGTTGGCAGCACCTCCGAAGCCCAACTGCTGTATGCCTGGGACCGCGTGCTTGAATCCGCGCGGGTCTTTCGTGGCGCGCTCACCCCGGAGGTCAAACGCAAAGCCGTCCGCGAACTGGTCAACGGCCAGGCCCAGGCCGACCGCCTGCTTCAGCACGTGCGTATTGCGGTGGAATTCACGCAACGCTGGCAAGGGATTCAGCGCGAGATTGCGGCCTTGGCGCAAGCCACTCCTGGCGCGACAACCAGTGCCAGCAGCAGGCCGCGTGATTAACAAGGTAGGACTGACTTTAGTCTGTCCTACTCACATCAGACAGACTAAATACACCGAAAACTAAGTTCTTTGAGAGTCAGCGGACGGCAACACGTAGTAACGAATTTATTCGTTTTGTCCTGCGGCCAGTACCGCAACGATTGAAATCGTTACTACGTGGTGGCGTCTTTTTCTCTCAAAGAACTTAGTTTTCGGTGCACTAAAATCCGTCCCATCCGTGTTCGGCAAACTACCCACGAGGATTTGCAATGAATAGCGACCAAGTCGGTGTCGGGCTCATCGGCACCGGATTCGCCCGCAGCGCGCAAGCGCCCGCCTTTCGCGCGTGTGAAGGCGCCGAACTCAGCGCCGTTTGCAGCGGCAGTTTCGAGAATGCCCAAAAGACCGCCACCGAATTCAACATCCCGCATACCTGCCAGAATTATCAGGAATTGCTGGCGCTCTCTGACGTAGACCTCGTCGTCATCAGCGCGCCGCCCTATTTGCACCAACAAATGGCGCTCGCGGCGCTCGAAGCCGGCAAACACGTTATCTGCGAAAAGCCCATGGCAATGAATGCCGCCGAAGCCCGCGCGCTGCTCAACGCCGCCGCGCGCCGCCCGCGTCAACTCGCCATCATTGACCACGAATTGCGCTTCAATCCGACCTGGCGGCGCATGAAGATGCTGCTTGACAGCGGCTTTGCCGGCGACCTTCAACACGTCAGCATCACCATCGCCGCCGGCTTCCGGCATTCGGCGCAACGTCCCTGGAATTGGTGGTCGCAACAGGCGGCGGGTGGCGGTTTGCTGGGCGCGCTCGGTTCGCACGCCATTGACGCCGTGCGCTGGCTTTTCGGCGAAATCGAAGCCGTCAGCAGCACCGTCACCACGCTGGTTGCCGAACGCAAAGACGCCAAGACGGGCGAGTTGCGGTTGAATGAAACCGATGATTACGTCGCGGCGCTGCTGCGCATCGTGCCCCCGCGCGGCAAGCTGATTCACGGCACGTTGCTGCTCTCGGCCTTGTATGCGAGCGGCGGCAAAAACAACATCACCATCGTCGGCAGCAACGGCACGATCGTGCTCGAGGGCGACGAGACGCTGTCAGCCGCGCAAGGCTTCAATCATCCCTTTGAAGACTTGTCGCTGGGCGACCGCGCGCGCGAAGTCTCCTGGCTGCCCGACAACATCTGGGCGCGTTCGTTCTATCATCTGGCGCGCGAAGCCGTGCAGGCCGTGCGCGAAAACCGGACTGAGATTGCCCACGCCGCGAGCTTCGCCGACGGTGTGCGCTGTCAGGAAGTGATTGACGCCATCAAGCGAGCACACGTGGAACAACGCTGGATTGAGATCGGTTGAGCCAGCCCTGGTTTTGTTGCGACAAAAAGTTGTGTGTCAGCGGCGCACCCGGATCAGTTCAGTCCGCTTGCCGGTTGCGGGATTGATGCCGAGGATCACGCCGATGCCGCGCGCGTAGTATTTGGTATCAACATTGCCAGGTTCGGTGGGCGTGAAATTTTTTGTGACCAGGCAATCGCCGTTGCAAGCGGCGGCGGGTACGGTGGCCGAACCGTCCAGCTTGAGGGTTTCGGCCATGTCTTCGGCATTGCCCAACGAAAATTCTTCGCGGTAAACCTCGCCGATGCGTGGCATGGCTCTGATGATGATGCCTGCTTTCGCGCCGTCTACGCCCGCCGTCCATGAACCGGCGAGATTGTTGAGTTCGCCGTCAACGTAATTCTCAGCCAGTTCGCCGAAGTACCAAACGTTGCCGTGAATGTCCTGTGCATACCAGTCAATCGTGTCTTCAATGGTTTCGCCGTCTTCTTCGACGAGGTCGGTGATGACGGCGCAAGTGACGCCTTGAATGACGCGCGTTTCTTCGGTCACTTCGACAGTGATGATTTCGGCACCGCTCTTGTAAGTCATTTGTCGTCCGCGCACGAGCGGGAAGTAAGGATTGGGCGTGATGGATTTGCCGATCTCGGCGGGGTTGACGAACATCGCCGGATTGACTTCGGGATCGTAAGGCGCTTCGCCGACGGCGCGACAAACCTCTGCCCGCGCTTTGCGTTGCTCACGACAGAGTTGCTTGCCTTCGATCAGAGCCTTGCGCGCTTCTCTCAGGCAGGCGGCCTTCTCGTTGACGAGGTTGTGGCAGTTGCCGACGGCGATCCAGTAATCATCCTGTTTTTCGCTTTGGCAGGCGCTGAGTGCGGCGGCGGTGGTCATCGCACACGCGCCCCGTTCATCGTCGTCGTCGTCGTCGTCGTCGCGTGCGCCCGCGCTCATCACGAACAACGAGCTGCCGATCAGACAACACAGCGTGAGCAACAGCGCCACTTGATGCGCGCTGACGAATTCAAAAGTTTTGTTTGCCATGAATTTTCTCAACCATCTGTTCATTTGCTTGCCTCCTAAAATTGTTTTGCTGGTTCGGGACACACCTCTGGCGAGGCGTGGCGTTATCAAGGCTCACGCGCCGTGAACCAATAGTTGCTGCGTTTGGTGGGCGCAGCGGTTAAGGGGGTGTTGGGTACTGCGACGGCTTGGGGAGTTGACGTTTTCAGCGCAATGGCTCCGCTGTCGAACTGATTGCCAGCCACGTCAAGGGCGGCGAAGCTCAACTGTTCGCGGGTCGCTGTGAAAGCCAGAAAGCTGCAACGCTGGTCATCGCCGACAGCCAGGAACGGGCTCTTGCGATTGAGATTGCCGCGCCGCAATTTGCCGCTGGCCGCGCCCGCGACGAAATACTGCACGCCCTGTTGCGGCTGGGTGCGCTCATAAATGTGATCGTGGCCCGACAACACTACGGCGACGCGATGGCGCACGAACAGCGGTTCGAGTCGCGCGCGCAGTGCGAGATCAGACCCGTGCGTGCGTCCCGATGAATAGATGGCGTGATGAAAGAAAGCGATCTTCCACACCGCCCGCGAAGCCGCCAATGATTCTTCCAACCAACGTTGCTGCGCCTCGTCGAAAGCTGTCGTATCAAGCGCGAAAAATTCGATCAGGCCTGCTCCTTTAACGAACGAACGATAAGCCTGCCATTCCATGTTGAAAGGCGGATAAGCGAGTTGCGCTGCGCGTCCTTTCCTGACGTCGTGATTGCCGAACACCGCGTGAAAGCGCACGCCGCGCCGCAACAGTTCGGCGTAAGGCTGCTCAAACTTTGCCGCCAGATGTTTCGGATGGCCGTCGGGATAAATGTTATCGCCGAGCAACAGCACGGTGTCGAAGGGCTGCTCGTCGTGAGCGCGCGCCATCCGTTGGGCCAGCGCGTATTGTTCGCGGTCGCCCGTGCCTGCATCGCCAAAGGCCAGGAAGCGGAAGGCTTCAGTTGACGCAACCGGTGGCTGCGCGCTCTGCGCCCACAGCAGCGCGGGCAAGAGCAACGCGCCCAGCAACACGAGCCATTGAATTCGCTGTTTCATACAAGCTCCCCAGATAATTGGTAAGACAGGTTCCCAACCTGTCTTACCCGTTTCATGGCTCCAGCGCGTAGGAATCGTGAAGACCACGCCAACTTCGGGCGTCCAATCGGTCGCCTTCGAAGTCAGTCCGAAGGCGCTGGTTGTGCCTGTTCATGAACCTCCCAACAAATGGTCTCGGCAATCCTATTGGGTGCGGAAAAAAAGACTCGTGATGGTCTGATTGCCGCTGACCTCCAGCACGATTATTTCGATCTCATACCGCGAATCAGGCTCAAGAAACTCGTGGGGGATAGTCAGACTCGTCTCAGAGGGTGGAACGTGCACACTTAACGCGGGCCGCGAGAATCCATGCGGGTCGTCCGGCACGTCCTTGGTGAGGATGATCTCGTAGCCTGTCCGATTGAGCGGGCGACCATCCAGCGTAGTGGTGACATGGTTCCACATGGCGGTAAAGCCAGCGGCAGAGACCACGCCATCTTCTTGTGGGAAGACAATGACAGGAGCGGCGGGAATATTGTGCGTAAAAGTGGCAGCGCCGCTCAGTCGCCTGCCATCTTTTGCGCAACCTCGCACCGCGTATCGTCCGGCGGGAAACCGCGCCAGAATTTCTTCAATTGGAACCTCTTCATTGGGGGGTTCTGCCGATTCGAAAAAGATGCCGCTGATGGACTGTGTTCGCATCTGCCGTTTCGGCTCGACCTCCAGCACCAGTCGTCCCCGCGGATCGTAGATGCTGAGTTTCGTCCAATCGAGGCCATCGAAGAAACCATGCACGCCGGTATCTTCGGCAGTGGAATTGTGTTCGATGAACAACTTGGTCGCGGGCAGCCGGACCGCCGGACCACGGCAATCGTCGTCATCCTCTTGCTGCCGCATCGCAAGCTCACTTCCTTCGCTGTGATAATCGTTCGCAGTGGGATCCTGACTGCCCGGTCCGGTTTGCGTTTGCCCGGTCGGTAAAGCCCAAAGGCCCGTGATGAGAAGGAACGCACACAGGGTTTAATCCGATAATGAATCGAGGCGCTTTGCGCCCGAAACGTCCGTTCAATTTTTGCTCTTCGTTTAGTTTGTACATTTGACATGCTCCTTGCGTTTACTGCCTTTCACGAACGCACTTTCACCCCAACCAGGGTTCGGTTCATCGTGGTAAAAAGAATCTTCTGCGATAGCGAGACGAGGGCAGTTTAGCGAAGGGAAAATGACAGGCGGATAAATGACGTGAAAATAAATTTAGGGCGGGAACGCTATGGCTGTCGCACTGGCAACGTGACCGCGAAGACGCTGCCGCTGGCGTCAGAGCGGCGCAATTCGAGCCGTCCCTCGTGCGCTTCGGCAATCCAGCGCGCGATGGAAAGACCCAGCCCCGCGCCGCCGCTTTCTGCCGCGCGCGAGCGGGCTTTGTCAGCGCGATAAAACCGCTCGAAGATGTGCGACTGCGCGGCGGCGGCGATGCCAGCGCCGTTGTCGGCGACGGTGATTTCAAAGACAGAATCGCTTTGCGCCAAGCTCAGGCTCACACGCCCGCCCGTTGGCGTATGGCGAATGGCATTGTCGAGCAGGTTCAAGAGCATTTGCCGCAGCAGGTCTTCGTCGCCGCGAAAAGGCGTTTCGGCCAGGTTGGCGACTTCGATGGAAATTTCTTTGCGCGTCGCCAGCACGCGGGCGGCCTCGGCCAATTCGGCAATCAATTCATCCAGATAAAAAACACTCTGACGCAACGGACGCCGTCCGGCATCGGCGCGCGCCAGTGTGAACATATCTTCGACGAGGCGCATCAGCCGCTGCGCTTGCCGCTTGATCGAAGCCAGCGCCTCGCGGCATTCGTCGGCGTCGCTGGTCGGATGCTCCAGCGTGATTTCGGTCGTGGTGTGAATGACCGAAAGCGGCGTGCGCAATTCATGCGAAGCGTCCGCCATAAATTGCCGTTGCTGATCGAAAGAGGTTTGCAGCCGTGCCAGCAGCTTGTTGAAAGCCGTGGCGAGTTGACCAAGTTCGTCGCGCGGATTGGCGACGGGCAATTGTTCGTTCAAATTTTCGGCCAGATTTTCAGCGGTAATTTGTTGGGCGCGGGCTGACATTGCCGCGATCGGCGCGAGCGCATGACGCGCGAGAAAATATCCGCTCAAGCCTGCGAACAGCAGCGCGAGCGGTACGGCAAACAAAAAAATCCGGCGCAACGCATACAACTCTCTTTCGTTGGTTGCGAGCGATTGCGCTACGACGATCAGATAAGGCGCGCCTTTCGTCGGCGCGGCTACGCGCTGTGCCGCTACGCGCAAGCCCGTTGTCGTGAAAAGCTGAACGTCTTGCCCCACCGCTGGTTGAGACGTAGGCACGGCAGCCTGAAAGCCTTCGCGTGCGGGCTTTTCGGCCAACCGCTTGCCATCCGCCGCGAAAATGGCGGTGGCCTGTTGCGGAAAATTCAGATCAACCGTCGTGCCTTGCGCCACATCCTGCTCAATCAAATTTTCCGGCACGATGATTCGTTCGAGCTTCTTCAATTCGGCGGCTTCGGCCAGCCCCTCATCCAAATCCCGCGCGAGCGTCTCCGCCATCAACGTCAGCGTAGCGCGCAAACTATCGTCGAGCCGTTCGTTGATGCTGCGCGCCAACTGTGCGTAAAGCGCCGCGCTGAAGCTGAGCAACACCAGCGCCAGCACGCCCACGTACCACAACGTCAGCCGCGTTCGCACCGTATTGAAAATTTTCATGCACCGGCCTCTTCCGCGCTGGCTGTCAGCAAGTAGCCTTCGCCGCGCCGCGTGTGGATAAGTTTTTGCGCGGAGCCGTCATCGAGTTTGCGCCGCAAGCGTTGCACATAGACTTCGATCAAGTTGGAGAACGGATCGAAGCGCAAATCCCAAACGTGTTCGGCGATCTCGGCGCGCCCGACGACTTCGCCCGCGCGCCGCGCCAGGTATTCGAGCAGCGCATATTCGCGCGAAGTCAGTTCGATTAGGCGGCCCTCGCGTTTGACGACGTGCGCGCGCGTATCAACCGTCAGATCGGCGATCACGATGCATTCGGGGCGCAGGGCCTGGCCGCGCCGCAGCAACGCGCGCAACCGCGCCAACAGTTCGTGAAAGTGAAAGGGCTTGGTCAGGTAATCATCCGCGCCGGTGTCGAGTCCGGCGATGCGGTCTGCGACATCGTCGCGCGCGGTCAGCATCAGAATCGGCACGGCGGAACCCTGCGCGCGCAACTCGCGGCAGACCGCGAAGCCATCCTTGCGCGGCAGCATGCAATCCAGAATGACCAGGTCGTAATCATTCACGCTGGCTTCATACAACCCCGCCTCGCCGTCGCCGGCAATGTCAACGGCATAGCTTTGCCGCCGCAGCCCCTTGGCGAGAATCTGCGCGGCCTCCGCTTCATCTTCGATCAATAAAATTCGCATGGGTGGTGGTTATTCAAGCATGGTTTAGCTGAATGGAGGATAAATTTTTCAGGGCGGCGCGCGTCGTGCCGCGTCGTGCCGCGTCGTGATTGACGGCTGTTTAAGCGCCTACGACATTCAATTCACCAAATGATGGTGCACCAAATGATGCCAAATGAGGAGGACAAAACGATGAGCAAGTCCATGCAACGAATGGCCGTGTCCGTGTTACTCACCTGCGGAGTAATCCTGTGGGCGCAACCCGCGTATGCGCAGCAAGGCCGGCCGCAAACGAACTGTACCGTAGGTTGTCCAACCTGCGGAGCACTTGGGCAGAAAACCCTTGGTATTTCGGGACGGCTCGCCAAATGAGCGCTCCGCAGGTTGGAC
>JANOWX010000795.1:0-5923 GCA_031418175.1 Acidobacteriota bacterium
TGACCGTGAAGGTCTGGCCTGCAACGGTCAACGTGCCGCTGCGCGCGATGCCGGTATTGGCCGCTGCGGTAAAGGCGACCGTGCCGTTGCTCATGCCGGTTGCACCCGAATTGATCGTCAGCCAGGGCGCATTGCTCGTAGCTATCCACGGGCAATTGCTGTCCGAAGCGTTGACCGCGACGGTGCCGTTGCCGCCGCCTGCCGCAAAGTTTTGCGCCGCCGGTGCAATGATGAAGGCGCAACCCGAAGCCTGATTGACCGTGAAGGTCTGACCCGCGACGGTCAATGTGCCCGCGCGCGCCGCGCCGGTATTGGCGGCTATGGTAAAGGCGACTGTGCCGTTACCCGTGCCGGACACGCCGGAATTGAGCGTCAGCCACGGCGCATTGCTGGTGGCCGTCCAGGGGCAGTTGCTATTCGAGGCGGTGACTGCAACGGTGCCGTTGCCGCCGCCTGCCGCTATGTTTTGCGAGACCGGGTTGATCGTGAAGGCGCAGCCCGAGGCTTGATTGACCGTGAAGGTCTGGCCCGCGACCGTCAATGTGCCGCTGCGCGCGCTGCCGGTGTTGGCCGCTGCGGTAAAGGCTACGGTGCCGTTGCCCGTGCCCGCCGCGCCCGAATTGAGCGTCAACCAGGGCGCATTGCTGGTCGCCGTCCAGGTGCAGGCGCTGGCTGACGCAGTGATTGCGACGTTGCCATTGCCACCGCCAGCCGCGACGTTTTGCGCGGTCGGATTGATGGAAAAAGTGCACGCGCCGGGAGCTTGATGAATAGTGACGGTCTGGCCTGCCACCGTTAAGGTACCGACTAATTCAATTGGCTGCGTGTTAGCCGCATAAGTGAAACTCACCGTGCCATTGCCAGTACCTGCGGCCCCGCTCGTAATGCTGTAAGCCGGGGCGGAATTACTGACGGCAGTCCAGCCGCAATTCGCGGCGGAAGCCGTCACGGTAACATTGCTGCTGCCGCTGCTGGCTGGCAGGAATAACGAAATCGGACTGACCGTAAAGCTGCATATCGTGGGCGTCGGTGTCGGCGTCGGCGTCGGAGTTGGCGTCGGAGTTGGCGTCGGCGTCGGCGTCGGCGTCGGCGTCGGAGTTGGCGTCGGAGTTGGCGTCGGCGTCGGAGTTGGCGTCGGTGTCGGCGTCGGTGTCGGTGTCGGAGTTGGTGTCGGTGTCGGAGTTAGCGTCGGAGTTGGCACAGGCGTCGGTGCCGGAGTCGGAGTCGGCGTCGCCGGCACAGTGCAGCCCGTGAAGTACTGGGCGCGAATCAACAGATTGGGGTTGATGATGGTGCCGGTATTGACCGAGAGCACCGCGAAGTTGCTGCCATCCAACGATACATACGAGCGGGCCGCCGGTGTGTCTACGTCTATTAGCGCCGGGGTTTGCCCACTGGCGAAGGTGATGCGATAGCCCACGACGAAATCGCCGCTGTTGATCGTGATCGGCGGCACATCATAACTATTGAACTGATTCAACAGGCCGACTGTGGTGTCTACGGTTTGGAAAGCGGTGTTGTTGATGTCCGCGTTGCCGTCCGCATTCGCGCCCGCCAGGATGGTGATGGCGGCGCCGGGCGCGATGTTGTTTGGCGGCACGAAAACCAGCGCGACATTGCGCAAGGTGGCCGGATAGCTGGCCGGCGTCAAGCGGTTGACGTAATAGACCGGCTGTCCGGCCAGGCCATTGGCCAGGGTGAAATCGGGTTGGCCATCGTCAATCGAGAGGTCGCTTGCGGCGCCTGTGCACAGCGTGAAGGCGGCGGTCGTGACATCGGCGCAACCGGCTTTGACCAGGGTCAGCGGGCCGGTCAGCGCGCCCGCCGGCACGGTCGCCGTGATTTGCGTGTCGCTGTTGACGGTGAACGTGGCGTCTAAGTTATTGCTGAAACGCAGCGCCGTCACGCCCGTGAAATTGGCGCCGCTGAGCACGAGGCTCTGTCCCACCAAGCCCGCCGGCGTAAAGGCCGTGACGACCGGGCAGCCATCGCCCGGCGCGATCATAAAGTTGGCATCCGAAATGTCGAAGAAGATGTTGCCGACGGCTTCCACTTTGAGGCGCGCCTGCGTCGTCAAAACGGCATTGGGCACGCTGACGGTTTGGCTGCCATCGTTCGGCGTGCCCGCGTTCAGCACTGTCGGGAAGCTGTTGCCGCCGTCGGTCGAAAGCAGAATCCGGACGTTCGCAGCCAGGGCATTGGCGCCATTCACATTCCAGGTGACCGTTTGCGTCGAACCGCCCGCCCACGTCACCGCCGTGTTGGGCGCAGTGACATTGAATGGGCCGGTGTTATTGACGGTGATGACTGCGGCGTCTTCGTTGACGCCCCCGCGCTGGTCGCGCGCCGTCACGCGGAAGTTGAGCGTACGCGCAATGCCGGGCAGCGTTTCCGCCGTTTGCAGCACATCGTTCGGCGCGGCAAAGCCGGTCGGCACGGTGGCCGGCGGCACATTCGCGTTGTTCAAAATATAGGGCAGGCTCGGGAACGTGCGCGTGTTGTCCAGCGCTGGCGCGAAGGGCCTGAACAACGGGCGCGTCGTCGTGCCCGGGTCGGCCACCTGATCGCCATAAGGCGGATTGGCGAAACCGGCCGCGCCCGCATCGAGTTGTTCCCAGACATAAGTGACCTTGCCAGCGTCGGCGGCGTCAGAATCGCTGCCGACGGCAATCAACTTGAAGGGCGTCTGTTTGGGAATCGTGAAATCGCCGCCCGCGCTGATGTTGGGCGGATTGTTGCCGGTATTGCTGAGCGCCGCACACACGCCATCGCCCGCCAGGTAATTCAAAATTTCGCGGAAGCTGCCGTTGTGAAAGCGCGGATCGCGCACGAAGGCAAGGTTGTCAGTCTCGCAAATGCTGACATACGACATGATCGTGATGCCCGAACCCGCCTCCCAGCCTGTGTTGCCGCTGCGATTGACGCCCACGCAACTGCCCGCCGTGCCGTTAAACGAATGGCGCGCGCCGAATTGATGGCCGAATTCGTGGGCCAGCACACCCAGCGCGCTGCTGTCGCCCGCTGGGCCGCTGTCTCCCACGCGTGTCGCGCCGCCCCCTTTTGACGGCCCCAGGCCATCGCCGAAATCGGTGTTCAAGCAAACGACGCCCACGCCCGCCACCCCTTGTCCGCCAAAGCCTGTCCGCGTGCCCAGCACGTGACCGATGTCGTAATTGGCCGCGCCGACTTGATCGCGCAAGACTGGCCGCACTTGATCGAGCATGGCGGCTTCGCTGCTGTTGTCGAAAGGATCGCTGCCCGCGTTAAAGCCGCGTTCGGTCGTGAACAGGATGTTGGTGTTGCCGACCAGGGTCAGGCGTATGGCCAGTTCGCGCTCATAGATCACGTTGGCCGCATTGACCCAGGTGTTCAGCGAAGCCACCGTCCCGGCGTTGGTGCCGCCGCCAAAGGCGTTGCAATACTCAAAGGTGGCGGCCAGCGCCAGCCGGAACGTGCGCAATTGCGTGCCGACGGCCACGCGCGGCCCGTCGTGTGAGACTGCTTCGCGTTCACCCGTGTCGGTCACGCCGCAACTGAATTCGCCTGCTTCCAGCGGCGCGCCGGTTTGCGACAGATAAATGCCGTTGCTCTGATTGTCAGTTGTGATGCTGACGATTTCGCCACTTGAAAGAAGCGTGGCGCTGAAACCCGCCGGAGACCACGCCGCGCGCATCGTCATTCTAGTGCCCGCTGGCCCGGCCTCATCCAGGCTTTCGCCGCGATAACTTTTGATCTCAGGAAACTGGCTGGCCAAGGCCGCGCCCAACAGCGGCGATTCCTGCAAGCGGAAGCGCACATACGTTCCATCCGGCAACGGCAGCGGCAAAATGGCCGGGCTGTCGGCCAGGCGGCTCTGGGCTTCGAGCGGCGCGCTCTGCAATACCTGCGCAACCGCCAGATCATTCATGCGCAAGGCCCGCGCTTGGGGCGAATGCTGGCGCGCCGCGCGTTTGCCCGCGCCGGCGGCATTGCCTTCCAGCGGTTGCCAAAAGGCGCTGACCGCTGCTTGCGGTTGCCCCATTGGTTGTGTAGCCGCGCGCGCGCGCTGCAGCAGCGCACTGACACCCCAGCCCATGCCGCCCACAGCCAGCAGCAAGCATAGTGACGTAAACACGCGGAAGCGTTGCCAAGCCGGGAAACGGCGCACATTGCGATTGCGAAAGGTATTCATAGTCTGATGGTTCCTTGGCGAACACGAAGTCCGGAAATGGAATGCGCGAAGGGCGAAGACAGGCTAGCTGGCGGCTCATTGTGAGGGGATGTGCGTGGCTATCAGCGGCTATGCTGGGTCCTTCGATCAAATAACTGGCGATCAAAAAGCTGGTCGTCTAACTGGGTTGACTGCGAGTGACAAATCCGGGGCGAATTGGCACGTCTTCGTTGCATTGTGTTTGTTATTAGTCGCTTACGAGCCTGTTTTATACACGGCTTGCCGGGCTTCGTACAACCGTAAAGAGCACTGCGCAGCGGGGAATACGGTTGCTGTTGGGGAAAAGGACTGATTCAGAAGCGCAATGGCTCTCACTATCTCTCTCGCCACGTCTGCACGCTGGAAGCGGTGCGTACCCAGGTTGCCAGAGCGCCGCCGCCTGTGGCAGCATCCGCCACTCATCGGCACGCATACTTGTTCGCAAAGGCCTCCCGCATTATGAAAAAGATACTGTTGTTATTGCTTGTGTTGATCCTGGCTGTGCTTGCGTTTCTGCATTACGGCTATTTGCCGCGCGCCGGCAAAAGCCGCAACGCCACGCTCAACCCGCCGCCCTATCAGGCTTCCGCCGCCGCCCAGGCATTGCACAAAACGCTGCCAGTCGCCGACCTGCACGCCGATTCGCTGTTGTGGGGCCGCGACCTGAATCAGCGCGGTTCGTGGGGGCACGTGGATGTGCCGCGCCTGTTGGAGGGCCACGTGGCGTTGCAGGGGTTCACCGTGGTCACCAAGGTGCCGCAGAACATGAACATCGAGAGCAACGCGGGCGATTCAGATCAAATCCGCCTGCTCGCCTTCGCCAGCTTCTGGCCGCCCAGCACCTGGTCGAGCCTGACCGCGCGCGCGTTGCATCAGGCCGCCTTGCTGCACAAATACGCCGCCGCTTCGGACGGCAAACTGACCGTCATCAAATCGCAGGCCGAGCTCGCGCAGTATCTGGAACGGCGCAAGCAAGACCCCAACATCACCGCCGGTTTTCTGGGGATCGAAGGCGCGCACGCGCTGGATGGCAAGCTGGAAAACCTGGATCGTTTGTATGACGCGGGCTATCGCATGATCGGCCTGGCGCATTTCTTCGACAATGAATTCGCCGGTTCGGCGCACGGTGCAACCAAAGGCGGATTGACCCCGCTCGGCAAAAAATTGATCGAAAAGCTGCAAGAAAAAAAGATGTTCATTGATCTGGCCCACGCCGCGCCGAATGTCATCAACGATGTGCTGCAAGTGGCGTCGCGTCCCTTGCTGGTGTCGCACACAGGCGTGCGCGGCACCTGTGACAACACCCGCAACCTGAGCGACGAACAACTCAAACGCATCGCCGACGCCGCCGGTGTCGTCGGCATAGGGTTCTGGGACACGGCCACCTGCGGCAAAGACGCCAGCGCCATCGCCAAAGCCATTCGGCACGCCGTTGACGTGATGGGCGTAGATCACGTCGCGCTCGGTTCGGATTTCGATGGCGCGGTCACGGAGCCATTCGATGCGACGGGCCTGGTGCAAATCACCGAAGCGTTGCTAGAGCAGAAATTCAGCGCGGCCGACATTCGCAAAATCATGGGCGAGAACGTCATCCGGACGATGCAATTCTTTTTGCCTTGAGCTTCCTTTGCTGGAATTGCCGCCACCAGAGGACAGCCAGCGCCAGCCAGGTGCTGGCGCTGATGCCAGCGCCAACCAGCAAGGACACAGGCCGGAAGCGCAACTCAACCGTGT
>JANOWX010000796.1:0-4133 GCA_031418175.1 Acidobacteriota bacterium
TGATTACCATCTGGTTCATCACAGGCGCTGCCAAGTCAAAATGAACAAGTCTCCCAACCTACCACCAACGTCATACGGAGTTGAGCGAGGAAGCGTTACAAAAGATTGTGCCGCATACCTCAAAGCCGTGAGCAATTACAAGTTTTCTTGTGAGCGAACTTCAGCGCGTAAGTAGTCGCACTGCCCATAAGATAAGTTCGGCAAGCAGCTAACGGTGATTAACACGAATAAGGTGAATGAAAGTGACTTCATAATCTGTCAATCCGCATCGTCGCGGAGCGCGCGTGAGCCTCCAGTCCTTCAGCCCGTGCGAGCCGATCAATCGCAGATGCCGTTCTTCTTAGTTCCGCTTCGGTATAGCGCACGAGGCTCGTCTTTTTCAAAAAGTCGTAAACGCCCAGCGCCGAAGAAAACCGCGCCGTGCCGCCCGTGGGCAATACGTGATTCGTACCCGCGAAATAATCACCGACGGCTTCGGGCGACCAGGGGCCGATGAAGATGGCGCCGGCGTTGTGAATCCGCGCGGCGTCGCGTTCGCAGTCGGCGGTGATGACTTCGACGTGTTCGGCGGCTAGGTGCGAAGTGAGTGCGCAGGCTGCGTCAAGCGATTCGACGACGATCAATGCGCCGTAATCAGCCAACGACTTTTCGATGATCGCGCGGCGCGAGAGCGTCACGGTTTGTTTTTCGATTTCGGCGCGCACGGCTTCCGCGAGTTTCAGGCTCGGCGTAATCAAAATGGCGGCTGCGTCTTCTGAGTGTTCGGCTTGCGAGAGCAAATCCGCCGCGACGAAATCGGGGCGCGCCGTGTCGTCGGCGACCACGATGATTTCCGAAGGGCCGGCGATTGAATCAATGTCCACCGCGCCGTAAACCAGTTTCTTGGCCGCCGCGACGTACTGGTTGCCGGGGCCGACGATCTTGACTACGCGGGGAATCGTCGCGGTGCCAAAGGCGAGCGCCGCGACAGCTTGCGCGCCGCCGATGGTGTAAACCTCAAACAATCCCAACTCTTTCAACGTCGCCGCGATGAGCGGGTTCTGTTTGAACTGCCCCGGCGGCGTGACGACGACAATGCGCGTCACGCCCGCGACCTGCGCCGGAATCGCGTTCATCATCACGGTCGAAGGATAGGCTGCCGTGCCGCCGGGCACATACAAGCCAACGATGCTGAGCGGGCTGACGCGCTGGCCCAGCCGCACGCCGTTCTCGCGTTCGATTTCCCAATCATGGGTGAGTTGGTGTTGGTGATAGGTGCGGATGTTGTGAATCGCCGCGCGCATGGCGGCGAGCAGTTCGTCGTCTACTTGCGCGGCGAGTTCTTCGATGACTTCACGCGGCACGCGCAAGGTTGCGGGCGTGAGTTTGACGCCGTCGAAACGTTCGGTGAATTCGAGCAAGGCCGCATCGCCGCGCGTTTGAATTTCGCGCAAGATGCTTTCGGCGCGCGCCAGGATGTCGGCATTGAGGCCGTTGGTGCGGTTGAGAATGCGTTGGAGTTTGGCGTTGTCAGTGTCAGATGAATTGAGTTTGATGAGTTCGATCATAAGAACAGCAATGCCAAATAGTTTACCGCCAGCGGTGGCAGGCAGGGTTTAGTTATTTTGCTAGTTCGCGCACTCCACTCTTGATGAAGCAAGATCGCTAGCTTGTTAAATAAGTCATCAATCAGATCAGGATCATTGCTACGAAAGGTTCTGAGTTGTTGATTTTCGCTGTTTAGATAGACCCCAGAGCGTAACGGTAAAGGGTATCGGGCTGCCCAAAAAAGATACTCTTCCATTCTCCTCAATAAATGAAGTTCGTGAGTCTCTAGGTTGATTATTTTCTCGGCCCCCTCAGTAATTGCATGGCCGCCACGGGATGAGATTGGGCTTATAAGTTTATCTTGGTTCACCAAATTAGGATCTCTGCCGATCAAAACTCCCTTGATGAGGTTTTCCAACGCTAGACCCGTCAAAAGCATGTATGAATGCAAGAATGCGAACCGCTTTTCTTGTACGCCAGTCAAAGCTGGTGGCATTGATAAAGCCTCCTTGAGGTGAGGTAGAAGCGCATCCGCAGCCATTTTCAATTCTTTAGCTTGAGCAAGCCAAGCCTGTACATCCTTCCCAACCAACTCAAAGAGCCGTTCTACTTCTTGCTTTTTTGCCATACCTTTTTACCGCTTTTTTGTTTTAAGAGTTCTCTAGCCAAATCCTCAATTAACGCACTCACCGCCGCCCGCTTCAAATGAAAACTCGCCCGATTCACGATCAGCCGCGCTGTCGTGTCGGTGATGGTTTCAATCACTTCCAAGCCGTTCTCTTTCAGCGTCCGCCCGGTTTCGACCAAGTCTACGATGCGGTCTGACAATCCCAGCAGCGGGGCGAGTTCGACCGAGCCTGAAAGCGGAATGATTTCTATCGGCACGCCTTTGGCTTGGAAGTATTCGGTCGTGATGCGCGGGTATTTGGTGGCGACGCGCACGGTGGCGAGCAGGTTGTAATCTTCGTTGACGACTTCGCGTTTGCCCGCGACGGCGATGCGGCAGTAGCCGAATTTCAAATCCAGCGGTTCGTGCACGTCGGCGCGCGCTTCGATCAGCACATCGCGTCCGCACACGCCCGCGTCGGCCACGCCGTATTCGACATAGGTCGGCACGTCGCCCGGCTTGACTAGCACGAAGCTGAAGCGGCGGTCGGTCGAATGAATGACCAAACGGCGCGATTGCAACTCGCTTTCGTCCACGAGGATGCCCGCGCGGGCGAAAAGGGCGAGCGCGTCTTCCTGCATGCGGCCTTTGGCGAGCGCGATGGTGAGTTGTGTGGCGTTGCTAGGCACTGATCTTTACCTGTTGCTGCGTTTGGCGCGCTGCCCGCGCGCGCGTGAACGTCGCGGTCAAGTCGCCGTCGAAGCGGACGCCTTGAATGAGCGCCGCCGTGTCCAATTGACTAACCGGCGCGTGTTTTGACAAGGCCCCAGCCAGCGCATCCAGCGCGAACGAAAAGCCGACCGCCGGTTCCGCCGCGCCGAAATTCTCGATCAACTTATCGTAGCGTCCGCCCGTGCCGACGGCCACGTTCCATTCGGGCACGTAGGCTTTGAAGAGCAGCCCGGTGTAATACTCCTGCCCGCCCGTGTCGCCGAAATCTACGTCAAAGTTTTCGGCCAAGCCCAGCGCCGCCAGTGTGGCGTAAACGGCTCGCAAATGCGCAATCGCTGCCAGCGAGCGTTCGTTGCGCAAAACCTGTTCGGCTTGCGCGAGCACTTCTTCGCCACCGGCGAGTTGCGTCAGGCGGCAAAATCCGGCGCGGCGTTCGGCTTCGACAGCGGGCGCGTGCTGTTGCAGAAAGGTATCGAGCGCCTGGCTGTTGCGGCGATCAATCAGGCGGCGCAAATCGGCGCGCTGTTCGGCTTCCAATTCCAGATAGCCGCTCACGCCGTTGAAAAAGTCCGCGTGCGAGAGCGCGATGCGAAAGCCGTTCAGCCCCAGCGCGCTCAGCAACTCCGTTGCGACGAGCAGGATTTCGACATCGGCCCAAATGCAGGTGAAGCCGTTGGGTTCGCCGATGTGTTCGACGCCGACTTGATGGAACTCGCGCGCGGCGCGTTCGGTCGGTTCGTCGTAGCGGAACACTTCGCCCGAATAGCACAGGCGCAACGGGCGCGGCTTGGCCTTGAAGCGCGTCGCCACCGTGCGCGCGACGAGCGAGGTCAGTTCGGGCCGCAGCGCCAGCAACGCGCCGTCGCGGTCGGTGAAGCGATAGGTGCGCTCGGCGATTTCGGCGCCCATCCCGCGCGCAAACAGATCGTGATAATCGAACATCGGCAGGATGATCTCGTCATACGACCAGCCCGCAAAAACGGCCATCGCTTGCCGTTCGACGTGGCGGCGCAGCTTGACCTCTTCGTCAAAGAAGTATTGGACGCCGGCCGGGATTTTGGTGAGTGATGACATACGAGAATTTAGTTGGCGTCGCCTGTTGTGTCATCTGCTAGGTCGCCGGTTGTTGGCGCTTGCGCCAGTTCGTCTTGCGCCAGTTCGTCTTGCGCCAGTTCGTCTTGCGCCAGTTCGTCTTGCGCCAGTTCGTCTTGCGCCAGTTCGTCTTGCGCCAGTTCGTCTTGCGCCAGTTCGTCTTGCGCCAGTTCGT
>JANOWX010000797.1:0-14268 GCA_031418175.1 Acidobacteriota bacterium
CATCACGGGCCTGACCAACCTGCGCCTGCGCGCCATCACCATCAAAGACAATCTGATTTTTGTGGGGACTGAAGGCAGCGGTATCTTCAATCGTCCAGTAAAAGATTGATTTTTTAGCCGAGAGGGGGCGCGGTTACTGACCCACCCTGTGCCCTTCTCCTCAGTTCAAAAACTCAACCGCTCCCGGCTCAAACGAGCAAACCCCAAGCCAGTTCGTTAGAGTCGTGTTTTGCCTGCCAACCAGGAGGTATAAGCCATGAACTGGCGTGTCCAAACCGTCAGCGAGCTTGTCCGGTCAGAACTCGAACACGAGCACACCCTGAAAGAACTCGCGCAACGAGTTGATCTTTCGCCCTGGGGAATCCCTCTGGCTTGATCTCGCCTCGCTGCCACCTGCACGCTGGCAGCGAGGCGTACCCAGGTTTGGCAAGCTCAGCACCGCTGCATTATCCTGCCGCGTCGAAACACAAAGGAATCCGGAGCTTATGTCTCAAGAACTGCTGCGCCAATTGCCCGCGATTGAGTTGCTGCTCAACCGCGCGGGCCTGCAAACCTTGATCGAAACCGCTGGCCGCGACACCGTGCGCGACCGCTTGCGCGAAGTCTTGCAGGAATTGCGGCAAGAGTTATTGCAAGCCAACGGTCACGCACAAATGCCTGCCGACCTCACGCTCGAAATCGAGCGCCGCCTGCAAGCGCGTTTTGCCCAGCGCCAGCAAACGCGCACGCAACGCGTCATCAATGCCACGGGCGTTGTGCTGCACACCAACCTGGGCCGCGCGCCATTGAGTGCGCCCGCCCTCGCCGCCCTTCACGAGGCCGCGCGCGATTATTGCAATCTCGAATACGACCTGGCGACCGGCCAGCGCGGCAAACGCGGCACGGGTCTCGAAGCGCTGTTGCGCGAATTGACCGGCTGTGCGGCGGCGGCCGTCGTCAACAATTGCGCGGCGGCGGTGCTGATCACGCTCAACACCCTGGCCGAAGGCGGCGAGGTGATCGTCTCGCGCGGCGAATTGATCGAGATCGGCGGTTCCTTTCGCATCCCCGACGTGATTGCCAAATCGGGCGCGCGCCTGCGCGAAGTCGGCACCACCAATCGCACGCGGCTGAGCGATTATGAAAACGCCATCAACGAAAACACGCGCGTCATCTTGCGCGCGCATCCTTCCAATTACCGCATCGTCGGTTTTACCGAAAAACCTGATTTGGACGAATTGGCCGCACTGGCGCGGGCACGCAACCTGCCGCTGTTTGAAGACCTGGGCAGCGGTTGTTTGGTGGATTTGAATGGCATCGGCATTCACGACGAACCGACTGTCAGTCAATCGCTCGCGGCGGGCGCGTCTGTCGTGGCCTTCAGCGGCGACAAACTGCTCGGCGGCCCGCAAGCCGGCCTCATTCTGGGCGAAGCCGATTTGATCCAGCGCATCAAACGCAACCCGCTGATGCGCGCGCTGCGCGTGGACAAACTGATTTTCGCCGCGCTGGAAGCCACCGTCGCGGCTTATGCCAGCGGGCGCGCGCAAACCGAAATCCCCGCGCTGGCGGCCTTGCACGCGCCAAAAGCCGCCATCACCCAACGTGCGCGCGCCTTCATGCGGCGGGCGCGCAAGGTCTTGCCTGACCTCGAACTGCAATTGCTGGACGGCGCGTCAGTCATCGGTGGCGGCTCAGCGCCGGAAATGAGTTTGCCGACGACGCTCATCAGCGTGACCAGCCAACGTTGGCGGGCGGGCGAATTGGAAGAACGTTTGCGCGGCCAGCAACCGCCCGTCATCGCGCGCATTGAAGAAGACCGGCTGGTGCTGGATTTGCGGACGGTGAGCGCGGCGAGCGAACGCGAGTTGTTGCAGGCGCTGACGGCTATCAGCTAAATGAAGCCTGTCCGCAATTCCTGGGAGCGCAGTCCTTCCAGCATTCGTTTCTACACAAGTTTTCCTCGCTCCAGCGGAGCGCAATGTTTATAGGGGTTTGCGCGTCTGGCTTGCTAGCTCCGGTAGGAGCGACATCTGACGCGGACAGATGCCGCTCCTACCGGAGCTAAGCTTGATTTGGCAATGGTTCTATAAACATTGCGCTCCGCTGGAGCGGGAGAAGCGGATACTTGTGTAGAAACGAATGCTGGCAGGACTGCGCTCCCAGGTATTACGCACAAGCTTCAGTTATTTAGTGATGAAAGCCGCTGTTATGCGCTGGTGTCCATAACTTGTTATGCCGCTCAGGAACTGGCGGGCGAGCAAGCCAACTAGCTTATTTCGGGCTGAACCTAGACCACTGTAACGCTGACTTTAGCCTACAAACTCAACCGTCACCTGCCATGGAATCACGCCCTTGCGGAAGCCTTCCTCCAGCAACAACTGCACGCCTTGTTTGTCGCGTTCGGTATAGCCCAGCGTGCTCTTGTTGACCCACATTGCCACGAATTTATCCGCCGTCTCGACCGGCATGTCGCGGGCGAATTGCATGGCGTAATTGAGCGCGTCCGCGCGATTGTCCATCGAATACTGAATCGAGCGGTGCAGCCAGTACGAAACCTGTTTCTGCAACTCCGGCCCCAGGTCGCGCTTGATCGCGTTCCCGCCCATCGGCAGCGGCAAGCCGGTTTCCTTCAGCCACCACGCGCCCAGGTCTACGATCTTGTCCAGGCCCTGTTCGTGAAAGGTCAATTGGCCTTCGTGAATCAGCAGGCCCGCGTCGTATTTGCCCGCCGCGACCAGTTCGATGATGCCGTCGAATGGTTCGACGCCGTATTCAAACTCCGGCGTGTGCAGCTTCAACGCCAGAAAGGCGCTGGTCAATTCGCCCGGAATGGCGATGCGTTTGTTTTTCAATTCGCTGGCCGGGAACGGCTCGCGCGCCACGACCAGCGGGCCGTAACCGTCGCCGATGCTCGCGCCGTGCGGCAACAACACGTAATGCTCGGCAATGTGCGCGTAAGCGTGAAAGGAGACGGCTGTCACGTCGAATTCGCGCGTCGTCAGCGCAATCTGGTTGAGCGCTTGGATGTCTTTGAGCACGTGCGTGAATTTCAATGCGCCAGTGTCGAGATGCCGGTGGCGAGGCCGTAAAACATAAAGGCGTCGTCGGAATCGGGACTGTGTGCAACTTTGATTTCGCGTTTGGTCATAATTGGGATGTATGGAGGCAGGTTTCACGCACATCTGACAAAGGAATCGAGACAAAGGAATGCTTTCAATTGACTGGAACGATTCTTCCTTTGCCGTGATTCTCTTGTCTGCAAACTGTTAGCTACTTTTGCAGTGCGATGACGCTTGCCTGTCTGGATTTCAAGCTGTGAACGCGCTGTGGTCAGCGCGTTCGGGCGTCACCTTACCACGAAGAGCGGTCACTTGATAACCGGCGGCGTGGGAGTGGGCGTCGCCCGCCGCAACACACGCGGATCGAGCGTGGGTCTGCCGCGTAAAATGACCGGCTGGCATTTTTTCGCCTCAGCCGCCGTGGCGTAAGGCGTGCCGCGTTTGGCGCGGCATTCGCTGAGCGTCGTGACAGTGACATTCCCGCCAATACAGCAATAGACCTGCTGTTGGTCAGGGTCGGGCGCGCGCTCGACGCCCGTGCCGCGCAAGCTGACAGATTGCGCCTGTCCGTTCACCGTCATCACCAGCGCAGCCGTCAGATTGCCCGCGCGTGGCGGGGTGAAAATCACGGCGATCTCACAGGTGTTGCGGGGGCCGAGTTGTGCGGCGCAGTTGTTGGCGCTCAGGCGGAACGAACGCGCGAGTTGCCTGCCCGCCAGGCGGTCAATGACGCCGCCCAAACGGCCTAACTCGATGCGTGGCGGTTCGAGCGCCAGTTCCGTCGTGCCTTTATTCGTGAGCCTGACAACCAGTGGTTTGCTGCTTTGGCCCACCGCCAGATTGCCGAAATTGAGTTCGCGCGGCGTCAACTCATACGCGGTTCTGTTCTCATTGCCTTCCTGTTCAAAACCGACCTCGCCCAGCAAGCCAATCGTTTGCGTGTCGTTGGCGCCGTTATGTGGCACGAGCAAGCGCGCGCTGCGGCGACGCGCGGTATTTCGCAAATTGGGTTTGAAGCGCACCGTGAGGCGACAAGCGCGGCCCGGTGGCAAACCGTCCGGCGCGCAATTCGGCGCCACGCTGAAATCGCGGGCGTCCGAGCCATCGAGCGTGAGTTCGCCAAGCTGCAAGAGCCCCTCGCCTTCATTGCGCAAGGCGACAGTGCCGCTCAGCAAATCGTCCTTGCCGCTGACACGGTAGCTGAATTGGAGCGCGCGCGGACTGACGCTGAGTTGCGGTGGCTTGCTGGGCGTGGGTGTGGCGGCCTGCCATTGCCCGGCCAGCCGCACGAAATGCGGACTGCCCGGCGCGTCGCTGTCGAGGCGCAACAGGTCGTCGAACACGCCTGCCGCGCGGGGCGTGAAATACACCGCCGCCCGGCAGTTCTGCCCCGGCGCGATAGATTGGTTCAAACAGTTGCCGTCACGAAAGGCAAAGTTGGCTGCCTCGCGCAGCGTTGCGTTGCGCAGCGTGAACGCCGTGCCGCCGTCGTTGCTGATGCTCAACGCTTGGGGACGCGCGCGCGTGCCGCTATTGACTGTGCCGAAATCCAAAGTGGAAGGATTGATGGTCAGGCGCGCAGGCGGTGGCAGCGCAATGCCCGTCAAGCTGATGAGGTGCGGGCTATTGGCCGCCTCGCTGTTGAAGCGCAATTGCGCCGCACGCCGGCCCGCCTGGCGTGGCGCAAAGGCAATGGTGATGGTGCAACGCGCATTCGGCGGCAAACCGCGTTGTGCGCAAGTGTTGCTCGTGGTCGTGAAGTCCGCTGCCGCCGGGCCGCTGAGCTCGGCGTTAGTGAGGCTGAGCGGCGCGTTGCCGGTGTTAAACAGCGAGAGGGCGGCGCTGGCGTTCTTGCCGATAGTGAGTTCGCCAAAAGCTAGATTGGCCGGGCGAACGCTGAGGTTGCGTATTGGCAGCACCTGGGGCGACGGCGTAACGACGGGCGATGGCGAGACTCTCGGCGATGGCGAGACTCTCGGCGATGGCGTCAGTGTCGGCGAGGGCGAAATCCTTGGCGAAGGCGCAGCCGTGGGCGTGGGCGAAGGTGAAAGCTCAGGCGAAGGCGTGGCCAAGTCCAGCGCGGTGCCTGCCAATGCGAGCGTGGCGACGAGGTTGCCGCGCGCGTCTTTGATGTTCAGCGTCGTCAGGCGCGTCCCCGGCGTTTGCGGCGCGAAGCTGACGCGGAAGCTGCATTGGCCGTTCGGCGGCACGGCGGCGCGGCTGCAATCATCGTCGGTGAAGCGGAAATCGCCAGCGGCGTCTTCGTTCAGCGTCAGCGCCGCCAACGTCAGCACTGCCGCGGCCGGATTGGTCAGGCTGACTTGTTGCGGCGCGCTGGCGCTGTTCAAACGCTGTGCGCCGAAATTGAGTTGGTTGGGAACGAGCGCGACGGGCACGGGTGTTGGCGAAGGTGTGGGCTTTGGCTTCGTCACCATTTCAATGATTTTCTTTCCGCCCAGCACACCGCCGCCGAGTAACAACAATCCGGCGGTGAGCGGCAACAACCGCCGCCACAAACTGGGTTTGGCGGTTTGGGTCAAGGTGGAAGCAGGCAGCGGCGGCAATTCAAGCGGTGTGCTCAAATTGTGCTGCGTGGCGCGCACCGCGAGGTCGTCGTTGAGCGCCTGCCGTTCGGCCAGCGCGGCTTGCAACAACTGGCGCGCTTCGGCCTCGGCATTTTGGCAGAGCGCGCGCGTGCCCAATTGATGCAGCGCCCAGGCCGCATTGACGCGGTCGTTGCGCGCGCGGGCGGAGGCTTGCACCAATTCGATGACTTGCTTCCATTGCTCCCACTGTCCGGTCAGCGTCAGCGGCGCGTCCAGCGCCTGGCCCAGGCGAATCACTTCAGCGTGCAATTCATGGGTGCTGGCCCAGTGCAGCAGGTGAAGCAGCGCGGGCGCAGCGTCAGCAATCAGGCGCGGCTCGTGTTGTTGCGCCTCGGCCCAGGCGCTGAACCAATTCAAGGCGTGCGTGCGCCAGGCATCCAGGTTGTCGGCGTGCGGCAACACCTCTTCCAACTCGCCGGTCAGGCCGAAGCCCGTGCCGCGCTCTTCGATCAAACGCTTCTCCTGCAAGGGCACCAGCACAGCGTGTATATCGGCCAGCCCAGTCAACCCCGCCAGAATCTCGGCACTCACGGCGCTGCCGCCCAAGGCCGCGAGCGCCGCCACCACACCGCGCTCCGGTTCGCTCGCCTCGTTGAGCGCCTGTTGGTTCAGCACGGCGGCGGGCGCGGCAGTTTGCAATTTGGCAAGCAACTCTGACAGCGGCCAACCGTGCTCTTGCGCCTGCAAGGCGGCTTGTTGAATGTGCAGTGGATGCCCGTCGAGCGCATCGCAGAGCTTGGCGGCCTCGGCGCGCTCGCTCTCAGCCAACACGCGGCCCAGCGTGCTTTCAAACAAGCTGACGGCTTCGGCGGTGGGCAAGCCTGTGAGTTGGATGCCGCGCAAATCGCCAATCAGATGGTGCGCGGGCGCGGTCAACATAAAGCCGCAATTGGGCGCGGTGTCGAGCAAGGCTTCCAATTCGCTGCGCGGCATGCGCACGTCATCGAGCAGAATCAACAGGCGCTGGTCATAGAGCAGCTTTTGCAAATCGGCCAGCCGTGGTTTGTAGGGCTGAGCGGTTTCGTAAAGCGATTCAAACACGAATTGCAGCAAGTCCGCCGCCGGCGTCTCGCCCACTTGGCTGTGATAGAGCGCACCGCCGGGGAAGCTCTCATCGGCGTGTTCCGCCGCGACTTGCTGCGCCAGATGTTTCAGCAGCGAAGTCTTGCCCACGCCTTCCGCGCCGTAAACTTCGACGGGCGTGGCGGCTTGCAAGGCCAGTTTGGCGGCGGCCACTTCGGCGGTGCGATCCAGCAGCTTGCGCACGCGGCCAATGCTGGGCTTGAGCGGCAGCGCGCGCGGGCGCAATTGCAATTTGCCGCTGTGGCGTTGCACCAACGCGCCGTCCAGATTGCCCGTGCGCACGCGATAGCCGTATTCGTCATTCGTCGCGGCGACGATGCTGCCGGGCGCGCGCCGCCGTTGCGCGTATTTGTGCAGATCGGCCAGCACCAGCACGGCCAATTCTTCGGGCCGCTCGAATTCGACAATCAGATGGCGTTTGCGCAATTCGGTTTTGAGCGCCGCCAGTTGCGCCTGTTTCTCAGGCTCGGCATCGCGTTGTTGGTCTGTAACGGCAGAATCTTTTTTGAAATAGAGCAGGCAGAACAGCCCCAACTCGTGCGCGCGATTGTACTCATCCGCCGTGATGCCCGAACCGTAACGCCCGCCGATGATGCCCAGATAAAGGCCGGACTCATCCACTTCGGCCAGCGAGACGGCGCGCGTCGTGGCGTCGTCGCTGCCGAAATACTCCATGCCGATGAATTTGAAATCGGGCAGTTTGTCGAGCGCGGCTTCGACGGCGGCACGTTCGGGTTGCAGATCGAGCCAGGTAGAGCTGACGAAAACTTGGGTGACGGTGGACATAGCTTGTTCCTCAGAAAGCGGCAGGGGGGAGCGGCTTATTGCGTGGCGTAGAAAGAAAGCGCTTCGTTATCTTATCTTATGTTGGCAAGAGGTGAATCGTTTCGCGGGTCTTGGTTTAGCCGTCAGCCAAAGCAGGCGTCGCTTCAGGCCGCGGCAAATTCAGTGTATTGGCGCAGTTCGGGCGCGTGGAAGGCCAGCACGATGTCTGTTTCCGGCACGCCCGCCGCGAGCAATTCGGTGGCGATGCTGTCTTCGGTCATATCGTGTTCAATCCAGATTTTGCCATTGCGCAGCCGCACGTAGACCTGCAGGTTACGAACGCGTTTGTGTTCAGCCCAGCCGAGGTCGAAGAGTTGATAGTGGCCGCGCGCTTCGTCCGCGATCAGCAAGGATTCAATGCCAGGTTTGGGAAAACGCTTGGCTAATTCCAAATGCGCCGTCAACGTGTCTTTGATAAGTTGGCGGTAACGGGTCAGCTTATCCATTGTTGAACCTCCTCAGTGTCGAGTTTGATGATCAGCAGCAAGATGGGCGTGTCTTGCACGATAAAGCGAATGCCGCCCAGGCTGAAAAAGTCATCGTACACCGCTTCGCTCACAGCGAGATACAACTGGTATTCCGGCGCGGTTTGCCGCAGTAGCTTTTGATAAAGCGTGTATTGGCCGAGCGCGGCTTCAAACTCGTGGATGAACGAGCGCCCCAGGAAGCTTTTGATTTCAACCACAATTTTGCGGTCCGCCTTTTCGGCGGCGATCGGGGCTTCTGCCGCAAGATCGGCGTAAACCTTCACGCCTTCGTATTCAATCTGGTAAGGATCGGCTATGATTTGCCAGCCTTCTTTGACCAGAGCGTTCTTGACTGCGTTGTGAATCCTGTCTCTCGCCATAGCCGCAGTATAAAACCACGGCTGCGACAAACAAAAGCTCACCGCCACGCGCGCGCCTTGCTCAATGCTTCTCTTTCAACCCCTCAGCTTGGTTTTGTTCGAGCCGCAAATCGCCCGCGCGCTAGCGCGCCGAGCCATCCCGCGGCGGTCGTGTCCCAAGGTTGGTGGCTCCGGTTTAGTTGCTCACCCCGAACGCCCCGCGTATATTCGCCGCCGCAGCCAGCCGCAGTTGCCCGCTGGCTGTCATCTACAAACGACTTACTCACGACTTGGCATGGAACCTGTACTTGGCATCCTCGGCGCGTTGTTCACTGACACTCTCAAAAGTGCCGGCAAAGCGTTGACGAGCGATAAATTCAAACAAGTGCGCGCGCGTTTCGCGCAACTCAAACCTGACGCTGGACAGGCGGTGCAACGCGCGGTTTATACGGCCTATTGGCAAGCCGTCTTGCACGTAATGCACGCCCGCGCCCGCGTCCTGAACATCAACATTGAAGCCATGCTCGCAGGCGATGACTTCAAAGAGTTCTTCGCCGAGTTATGTCAGTTGGGGCAATACGCGTTGGATGTGAGCTTGCCGTCGCCTATGCCTTCGCGCACGAGTTGGCAGCGCGTTTTCAACGTCGCATCAGCGTCCAACCAATTATTGTTGCCGCCTGCGCCCGACGAACGCGAATGGTTGCCGCGCGCCATTCGCAGAGTCTGGGGACATCTCGCCGCCATCCGCACGAGCGAAGCCGCGTTGCCCGAACTGCCCGCCGACAACGAGCTTGAACGTTTGCTCGCGCGTCCGTTCACCCACGACGACGCACGCGAATCCGACTTGCGCGCCGTGCTGCTCCACCGCGTCATCGCAGACATCGAGAAACTATGCGGCGACCTGCCGGGCGAGGCGCTTATTGAGGCCTTGCAAAACGACTGGCACAATTGCTTTCGCGCAGCCTTGCACGCCGCGCTCAACGACGATCAAACCGTCGCCAACGCGCACCAAAACCAGCAACTCGCTGAAATCCTGTGCCGCTTGCAGGACAACCCCGCCCTCACGCCTGACGCCTTGCGCGCTGCGCTCGCCCTCAACAACACGGCGCTCATCCAACGTCTCGAAGACATTGCCCAACTTTTGCGGCAACGCGACTACGCCGCCGAAGCGCAAATCTGGCTCGCGCCTTTATTCGCACAAAACCTTGAGCAAGCCTTGGCTGTCTTGCCCGACATCATCCGGCAAGACATCCGACAGGACGGCGCACAGACGCGCGGCGAAATGCACGAACGCTTCGACGGATTGGAAGCCAAACTCGGTGGAACGCCGAGCGCGCCCAGCGTGCCGCGCGCGGCTGAATTGGCTTACCTGCGCTGGTTGCAAAATAAAATCGTTCGCAATGCGGATCGCTACACGTCGCTGGGCGGCGGCGTGGAGGCTATACACCAACCAATGGAACAGATATTTGAGTTGTATCAGCCGAACCGCGCCAAACAACCCGCCGTGACGCGGTTTCCTGATGCGATTCCGGTGATTCGCAAGCGGCGGCGTGTCGTGCTGTTGGGCGACCCGGGCGGAGGCAAGACGACGACGTTGGGCAAACTGGCGGCGGAACTGGCGGCAGCGGCTATGCAAAATGAGCAAGCGCCGTTGCCCTTGTTCATTCATTTGGGTTTTTGGACTGACCCAGCCCAGCCCTTGCGCGATTTTATCGCCGAGCAATTGTGCAACTATGACCCCGACCCCGATGCAGACGAAGATGAAGATGAGGACGGCGACCTCGGCGTTTATCTCGATGCCTTGCTTGCGCAAAAGCGCGCAGCCTTGTTGCTGGACAGCTTGAACGAATTGCCGGTCGAGCAACGCGACCGTAAATACCCGCTAGTGCGGCAATTCATCGCGGAATGCTCCCGGCATAACAACAAATTATTGGCGGTCGTCTCGTGCCGCGAGTTGGATTACAAAGAAGTTGAGTTGGGCTTTGATAAGCTCACCGTCGCTCCGCTTGACTATGTGCAGGTGCGCCGGTTCGTCAAAGGCTATCTGGACAAAGCGTCAGGCGAAGCGTTGTTTTGGAAACTGGCGGGAGAAACGACACACGAATATCACACCGATTTCATCGCCAAAGTCGGCGCGCAACACGAGCTGGACTTCTGGCGCGGCAGTGAATTGCCCGCTGATACGAACTGGTCGGATGAGTATGGGTGGCGCAATGACGACGAAGATAGCCGCTGGCCGGATTGGCTCGAGCAACGGGCGCAACCCAGCAGCCAAATGCAATTGGCCAGCAATCCTTTGCTGCTTTCGATGCTGACGGCTGAGTTCAGCCGAAACGACAACGCGCTGCCTGACAATCGCGGCGAGTTGTTCGGCCAGTTCGTCGAAGGGCTGTTGCAACGCGAACGCCAGCGCAAACTCATCACTGCTGACGAATGCGACCAAGTGATCGCGGGACTCTGCAAAGTCGCCTTCGCCATGCAAACGCGGCTCGATGACAAAGGCAAAGCCCGAACCGCCCTGCCTAAAACCGAAGTCGAGACGCTGCTCAGCGCGCGGCTGCTTTATCTTGCCCATAACGTCACCCTGCTCGAGTTGGGCGAACAGGTGCGCTTTTCGCATCAGTTGTTTCAAGAGTATTTCGCCGCCAAATACATGGACGACAAGTTCCGCGCCGGCGACTTGCACGCCGATAAAATCTGGCCGCGCGACGCCTGGTGGAAGGGCAAGAACTGGGAAGAAGCGACGATTCTTTTCGCCGGGCTTTACAAAGATTGCACACCGGTCGTTGATTGGCTGGCCGACGCCAACCCGGAACTGGCGGCGCGTTGCATCAACGAAAGCGGCGCGAAGCTGGCTGAAGCTACGCGTGAGGCAACGCTCGAACGCTTGCGTGAAAAATGGCTGCCGCGCCTGACCAACGTGCAAAGCGACCCTGAACCGCAAGCCCGTGCCGCCCTCGGACGCGCGCTCGGCCAACTCAACCTCGACAACCGCGAAAACGTAACCGGCGTCACCCGCGACGGCTTGCCCATCATTGAGTGGATCAAGATTCCCGGCGGCGAGTTTCAGTACGGCGCTGAAAAGCAAGCTGACGATCACGATTGGTTTGCGCCAGCTAAACCGCAGCGCCTCACGCTGCCTACGTTTTTGATGAGCCGCTATCCGGTGACGAATGCGCAGTTTCAAACCTTTCTTGATGATCCGGCTGGTTACGCCGATGCGCGTTGGTTTGAGGGCTTGGCGGCAAATGAAGAAGAGCGCCGCATTGAGCAGCCTATTTCAAGTTCCCCAATCATCCGCGCGAAACAGTGAATTGGTATCAAGCAATGGCCTTCTGCCGTTGGCTGTCTTGGTGCAAGGATGGGCGCAAAGACGGCGGCACTGATTTGAAACGCGTAGACAAGTGGGCAGTTAGATTGCCGACGGAAGTTGAATGGGAGAGAGCGGCGCGTGGCGTGACGGGCTTGATTTACCCTTACGGCAATGAGTTCAAAAAAGAGCAAGGCAACGTTCACGAAACCGGTATTGGAAAGACGAGCGCCGTGGGAATTTTCCCTGACGGCAAATTGCCTGACGGCGTGTTGGATATGAGCGGCAACGTGTGGGAATGGTGTTTGAGTGAATACAAAAAGCCGGAAGTAAAACCGCAGCTTGATGCGCGCAAGGAAAAGTTGAACACCGATAAAGCACGTGTCCTGCGGGGCGGCGCGTGGGGCGACGATCGGGTGGGCGCGCGCGCCGTCTGTCGTTACTACAGTCCGCCGGGCGACCGTGACAACTTTACCGGTTTTCGGGTGGTGGTGGTGAGTCCCCCTTCTTGATCGCCTCTGAACTCTGTTCCTGGGGCGGTGCGCGAAGCGCAGGTGCGTATGCGCCAGCCCCCTGCGCCGCTTTGGGCGCAGGCAAAAATTTTTTGAAATTGGGCTTAGGCAGGTTTCAAGCGGCGACGAGTTCGGCGTATTGGCGTTCCTGGGGATGTTGAAATGCCAGCACGATGTCTGCTGCCGGCACGCCCGCTTCCAGCAATTCGGTGGCAAAGCCGTCTTCGGTGGCGTCGGCTTCGATATGGATTTTGCCGTCTTTGAGGCGCACGTAAAGCATCAGCCATTCGACGCGCCGGGCCTCGTGCCAGCCGATTTTGAGCAGCATGAAATGCCCGCGCGCCTCATCCACGATCAACACCTTGTCCACGCCGGTGGCCGGGTAACTGGGGCGGGGCTGCGCGTAATGTTCCAGCAGTTGCCGCAGCAGTTGGCGGTAATGCGTCAGCTTTTCCATAACACAATCTCCTCGGTTTGCAGATTCACGATGAGCAGGCGGGCGGGAAAGCGTTGCAGAAACCGTTGCGCGATGCGCAGCTTCTGCAACTTGCCCCAGACCGCTTCGCTCAAGGCGAGATAGAGTTGACGTTCGGGTGCGACGGCTTCCAGGCACATCAGGTACATCTGATATTGGCCGACCGCCGCTTGCAATTCATGCACGGGCGAGGCACTGAGAAAGCTTTTGATCTCGACGACGATCTTCTCCCCCGCGCGTTCGGCAGCCAACGTGCGATCAGCCGCGAGATCGGCGCGCAACACGGCATCCTCATATTCGATCTCGAACGGATCAGCCGTGATTTCCCAGTCGTCTTTGATCAGGGCGTTGCGCACCGCGTAGTGGATTTTGTCCCGTTTAGACATAGCCGCACTATAAAACCGCGCACCCGCGCAGTAAAGCTTCACAGCCTGTACCGCACCTTCTTCCCTGGCTTCCGCTCTTCAACATCCACGTTTTGCAACCGCATGCTCACATCCGCCGACATCTCCCAATCGGAGTGTTCGCCGCGCAATAGCTTCGGATACGCCGCCGCCGCGATCATCGCCGCGTTGTCGGTGGTGTAAATCGGCGAGGGAATATAAGCCGGCACGTTCAACTCATCCGCCAACCCGCGCACGGCCGCGCGCAACTCGCTGTTGCAGGCGACGCCGCCCGCCAGCAGCAACGTCTTAGGCTGATGTACGGCGGCAGCCTTGCGCATTGAACGCACCAACGCGCGCACGACGGCGTTTTGGAACGAAGCGCAGAGGTCGAGGATTTGCTCGGATGGATTGGCCGCATCGGCGACCGGTTCGATCCCGTGCTCGCGCACGTAGCGCAACACGGCGGTCTTCAATCCGCTGAACGAATAATCCAGCGGCTGGTCTTTGATTTCGGCCAGCGGGAAGATGATCGCGCGTTTGTTGCCGCGCGCCGCCAGCCGGTCAATCACCGGGCCGCCGGGATAGCCCAGGCCGATCAGTTTGGACACTTTGTCAAAAGCCTCGCCCGCCGCGTCATCGCGCGTGCGGCCCACGACTTTGTAGCGTTCGGCTGCGGGCAGCAGAAACAGATTCGTATGCCCGCCCGACACGACCAACGCCAGCGCCGGGTAATCCACCGGCGGATATTCAAACGCGACCGAATAGACGTGGCCTTCGATGTGGTTGACGCCGAGGAAAGGTTTGCCCGCAGCAAAGGCCGCGCCCTTGGCGAAGTTGATGCCGACGAGCAGGGAACCGACCAGTCCGGGGCCTTGGGTGACGGCGATTGCGTCAATGGTTTGGTGCGTGACGCCGGCCTGTTGCAAGGCTGCGGCGACGACGCCTTCGATTTTTTCGAGATGCTCGCGCGAGGCGAGTTCGGGCACGACGCCGCCGAAACGTTGGTGCGTGGCGATCTGCGAATAGATGACGTTTGAACGCACGCGCGTGCCGTCCCTCTTGTCAAATTGGATGACGGCGGCGGCGGTTTCATCGCAGGAGCTTTCGATTCCTAAGATCAGCATTCTTCAAAGTGCAATCAAAAAGTAAGGAAGTTGCCTGCCGCAAAAAGGCGCAAAGACCGCAAAAGAACAAATGTCATTCA
>JANOWX010000798.1:0-2061 GCA_031418175.1 Acidobacteriota bacterium
GCAAAGGCGTGATTCACCGCGACCTCAAACCCGAAAATATCATGCTCCAACAGCTTGATGGTGCTGAGCACGTCAAGCTGATTGACTTCGGCATCGCGACGATAAAGGACTCGACGCCGAAGCTGGAGAACGTGGACCAGGCCGAATCCCCCTATCGCACGATGGTGGCCGGAACGCCACAGTATATGGCCCCCGAACAATTGCGCGGCGAACCGGTCAGTGCCAGCGATATTTACGCGCTTGGCGTGATCGCCTACGAAATGCTCACCTTCGAAAGGCCGTTCGATGCGGCAAGCCTTAAGGATTTACGCCAACTACAACAGGAGGGCCTCAAAAACCCGGCGGCCGCTTTTCTCGAATTGCCGTTGGCCGCGCAGGAAGCCATCCGCAAGGCGCTGTCGTTCGATCCGCTCCAGCGTCAGCAAAACGCGAAAGAATTGGGGGAGAGTTTGTTTCTGGCTTTGACCGCGCCGGACAAAAATAGGGCGGCGTTGCCCATTGATGCGCAAGCCGCCAGTACGATGCTTATCGCGCTGCTCTACAAACGCCACGCGCAACCCGACGAAGAACTGCTCGAACTGTTGGAGACCAGCCTGACCGAGCATGGTTATCGCGTCTTCATTGATCGCCACTTGACCATCGGCGTTGAATGGGCGAAAGAGATCGAACGGCAGGTGCGGCAGGCGGATGCGGTGATACCGCTGCTTTCCGCTGCGTCGGCGGCGAGCGAGATGCTTGCTTACGAAGTGCAAATCGCGCACGAGGCGGCACAACAACAACAAGGCAAACCGCGCTTGCTGCCCGTGCGCATCAACTACGACGGCCCGTTGCCCGATCCGCTGAATATTTGGTTAGACCCGATTCAACAAGCCGTCTGGCGCAACGGCGCGGATAACAAGGCTCTGCTCGCCGAAATTCTCGATGCGCTCGTGGCCGTGCCTGATGGCTCAAAACGCAAACGCCCCATCGAACCGCCGGGTGGCGCGGTTCCACTCGATTCGCAGTTTTACCTGACGCGCGAAACAGATGCGCAACTTCAAGCGGCGCTCGCCCGGCATGATAGCCTGGTGCTCATCAAAGGCGCGCGGCAAATGGGCAAAACTTCGCTGCTGGCGCGGGGCTTGCGCCAAGCGCGGGCCGCCGGGGCGAAAGTCGTCCTCACCGATTTTCAAAAGCTCAACGCCGACGATCTTGTCTCCGCTGAGGCGCTGTTCCTCACGCTGGGCGAATGGATTGCCGAACAACTCGATTTGACGACGCTGCCCGAACAAGTCTGGCAAGCGCGCAGCGGCGCGAGCCGCAATTTCGAACGTTATTTGCGCCGCGAAGTGTTGGAGAAAATCCAAGCGCCGCTGGTCTGGGGGCTGGATGAAGTAGACCGGCTTTTCACCTGCAGCTTTGGCAGCGAAGTCTTCGGCCTCTTCCGTTCCTGGCACAACGAACGCTCGCTCAACCCCGATGGCCCCTGGCAGCGCCTGACGATGGCGATTGCCTACGCCACAGAAGCGCATCTGTTCATCACCGACATCAATCAATCGCCCTTCAACGTCGGCACGCGGCTCGCGCTTTCCGATTTCACCTTCGAGCAAGTCGCGGAACTCAACCGGCGCTCCGGCGCGCCCTTGCGCCAGGCGGCGGAAGTCGAACGCTTCACACAACTGGTCGGTGGACAGCCTTATCTAGTGCGGCGCGGCTTGCACGAAATGACCGAGCAGCAATTGAGCCTGACTGACTTCGACCGCCAAGCTGACCGCGACGAAGGCGCATTCGGCGATCATCTGCGTCGCCTGCTTGTGCTGCTCGCGCAGGATGAAGCCTTGTCAGAGAGCGTGCGCGCCGTGTTGCGTGGCCAGCCTTGCCCGAACGACGCCAGCTTTTACCGCCTGCGCAGCGCCGGTGTGCTGAGCGGCGACGCGCGCCAGGAAGCGCGTCCGCGTTGCCAGCTTTACGCGCGCTATCTCATGCGGCATTTGTTGTAGCTGTACCGTAGGTTGTCCAACCAGCGGAGTCACTATCAGCAAACCGCCAGGGTGGCCCTGAAAGCTTTCATTCCGAGTCACC
>JANOWX010000799.1:0-3908 GCA_031418175.1 Acidobacteriota bacterium
GCTTTTCGTTCGTTGCCACGAGCTTGCCGGGACAACGAATGCTCGGGTGGCGAACGGAAAGCTGCGTCGAGCCGCAGCACTCCAAAGCTTCGCCGTTTCGATTTATGCATAGGCTTCAAATAATTAAGGAGCCGCATCATGGATAATCCACAGGTAAACACAGCGCCAATATCAATTGAACCTGAAAGAAGTCAATTGATTGAGCGGTGGGAAAAGGCATGGCAAGCAGCGCGCATCGCGTCGCGCATGCTCCGCGAAGAGTTTGGCGCCACCTCGGTCGTCGTGTTCGGCTCACTCGCGCATCGCGCCTGGTTTAGTCCGCACTCTGATATTGATATAGCTGCCCGTGGAATCCCGCCGGAACGATTCTATCGCGCAGTGGCAGCGGTGACGGGTTTCAGCCCGGATTTCGAGGTAGACTTGGTTGACCCGGATGATTGCCGCCCGGCTGTCCGGCAGGCCATCGAACGTGAGGGAATTGATTTGTGAACGAGCAACTTACCAAGTTGGCGGAGCGGGTTCGTGGCGCACGCTATGCCACTCGATGTGCTGAGTTCCGAGTCAAACCCAGAAGAGGCACGCCTGGCTTTGTATGAGGCTGTTGAGTTATTTTTGGAAACAGCGGCGGAGTTGGGTACCTTGAAACAAATACTGCGCGAATCCGGTTATGCGCTCAGGCGGGGCCGTTGGGCAGGACCGCAGTGGGTCGCGGTGGAGAGACATTCAGCGGCAGTCGTAGTTTGAAAATGAGCAAGCTTAGGCCAGTATAGTTTCAGCCTGGCCGATGTTTGAAAGAAGACTGAATGTATCCGAAAGTTCTTGAAAGGATGCGCGAATGTGTTAGGCAGAACCAGATCATCACAACTATTCACGCTCTTGAAGAAATGAATACGGATGATTTGCTGAAAGAAGACCTTGAGCATTGTATCTCACACGGCCAGATCGTTGCCCGTCAGTGGGATGGCGATTTTCTAGAATACAAGTACTTGGTTGACGGCACGGCGCTTGACGGTGAAGAGATCGAAGTCGTCGCCAAAGTGAGAGGTGACACGGCAATTGTCATCACGGCTTACCTGCTATGAAAAGAAAACAGCGAATCATTGAGGTTGAATGCGCCTTGTGCAATCAACGCGCGGTTAGAATCGTACTGACCTCGAAAGTCTTTGGACGTGGCGCGAAACGTGTGCTCATCGAAAACATTCCCGTGTACCACTGCCGGAATTGTCTCGGCCAGTATGTTGATGGCCCGACGCTGGACGCGATTGATCAAATCCGAAAGAATCCGGCTGCCCGGAGCCGGAAAGAAATCATTGCTACGGCCGCGCTGGCAGCCTGACGAATGCAGTACAGCAGACAAGGGAAGTACGTTATGAATATTCTTGTTACTGGCGGCGCAGGTTATCCTGGGCCGGTATTGATCCCCAAATTGCTCGCACGCGGCCACAAAGTCCGGTTGCTATTTTTCTTTGCCAATTACATTTGATGTTATCGAATAGGGAAGATCTGCCGAGCTTACTCTACCTTGCTGACGTGCCGGTCGAGGCTTCTTATCACGGTTCAGCCTTGGTCTTTCGGTTATTACAAGGCTGGCCGCCCGAAATGTTACGTGTAATCGAAGGCGATTTTTACCGTTCACTACCGCAGCGGCGCTTGCCCGGCGTGCAATATGCCACCTTGCGTTTGGGCTGGCGGCGTTTGGCGCATACGCGGTTTGCGCAATGGCATAACGCCTGGCAGTCATGGCGCGCGGCAAGTCAGGCCCGCCGCATCGCCGGGTTGTTGGGTGATTTCAAGCCGCAAGCAATTCTCACGGTGACGCATGGGCATTTGTGGCTGACGGCGGCGGCTTATGCCAGAGCGTATGGGTTGCCTTTGCATTTGATCTGCCACGACGACTGGCCGCGCGTGGCTGCTGTCCCGCAACAATTTTCCGGTTGGCTCGATCAACAGTTCCGCGCGGTCTATCAGTTTGCTACTTCGCGTTTATGTGTCTCGCCCGCAATGCGTGAGGCTTACCGCGCGCGTTATGGCGCTGAAGGCGAGGTGCTTTATCCTTCACGCGCCGCCGACTGCGTCAGTTTTGACGCCCCGCCAGAGCGTTTATCCGGCAATAACACGCCGTTTACCGTAGCCTTTGGCGGGACGATCAATTCGTCGGGATATGTGCGCGCACTTGATATGCTGGCGACGGCCCTGGAAAAGGTGAATGGCAAGTTGCTGATTTTCGGACCATTGACCGCTGATGATGCGCAACGTAATGGCTTGAATCGCGCGAATATTGAGTTGGGCGGGTTGCTGACATCCGCCCAACTGATGCAGCGCTTTCGCCAAGACGTAGACGCGCTGTTTGTGCCGATGTCGTTTGATGAAAAGGATCGCCCAAATATGGAAGTAGCTTTTCCCAGCAAGCTGACCGATTACACGGCGGTCGGCTTGCCATTGCTGATTTACGGACCGAATTATTGTTCGGCAGTGCGTTGGGCGCGCGAGAATCCAGGTGTTGCCGAAGTGGTCGAGTGTGAGAGCCAGGAGGCATTAAGTTACTCGGTTCAACGGCTGGCCGCTGAACCTGCCGCGCGGCTTGCCCTGGGGCAGCGCGCATTGGAAGTCGGGCGCAGATACTTTGCGCTCGAAGCGGTGCAACAGACCTTTTTCCAAGCTCTGTTGCAATCGTAACCTCTGCCTGTCAGGACTTACGCAGAAGCACAAACAAACGTGGCGCAAGCGCATGGAGTTCAGGCTTCAGCCTGTCTTGGAGAGCCTGCACACAGGCTAAAGCCTGAACTCCATGCTCTTTTGCGTAAGTCCTACATTACATTTGTTATTCGATTGATGAAATCCTTGTTGAACCGTGCGGCACTTGGTTGTTTTCGGTTACTCCCCACGCAAGTGGCACAGCACCTGTTGTTTCTGTTGCGGCACGATACTGCCTTGACTGACCGCTGGGGCTATCACATCCGCCCGATTCATTATTACGAACCTTTGCCGGATTTCGGCGCAATTACCCCAGCACAGCTTGAACGGCGGCGGGAGTTCCCAGCCATCAACTTCGACTGGCCGGGGCAGTTGCGTTTGTTGGCTGCGCTCGCCGCAAGTTACCGGGACGAATTGGCCGAGTTGGCGGCGCAGCCCGAACCGGTTGGCTTTCCTTTTGACAATGAGTACTTTGCCGGCTTGGACGCGGCGGTTTATTACGCTTTGATTCGCCATTTGAAACCGGCGCGTGTGATCGAAATCGGCAGCGGCTATTCAACGCGCATCGCGGCCAAAGCGTTGGCGCGCAATCGGCAAGCGGGCAATACCGGGCGGCTGACCTGTATCGAACCTTATCCACAACCGCGCCTGACCGAGGCCAAGCTCGACATCGAGTTAATCGCCACGCCGGTCGAGCAACTTGATTTGGAAATATTCAGCACGCTCGCACCCAACGATATTTTGTTTATTGATTCGAGCCATACGGTCAAATTCGGCAGCGATGTTTGTTATGAGTTTCTCGAAATCCTGCCGCGCCTGCGTCCGGGTGTTTGGGTGCACGTACACGACATTTTTTTTCCGCACGATTACCCAGCCGAATGGTTAGTGGAAAAGCGGATTGCTTTCACCGAGCAGTATTTGCTCGAGGCATTTCTGGCTTTCAATAGTGCATTTATTGTGGTCGCGGCAAATCATTGGCTTTGCCTCGACCATCCTGAAGCGGTGGAATGCTTGTGGCCGAGTAGCCAACGCAGGGACTATAGCGGTCATGCGAGCTTTTGGATGCGTAAGGCAAACTAATCCTGCTTGGGAAAACCGCGCGCGCCGTGAAACGCAAACAATCCTTCGCTTCTCGAGCAACAAGTCACGGAGCGGGTGGGAATAGCGGACCCATCTCGCGCATGATTTCCTCGATCAAGACAGGCAAATTTGGT
>JANOWX010000800.1:0-5744 GCA_031418175.1 Acidobacteriota bacterium
TGCGGCACACGTAAACCAGTTTTTCTGGCGTGGCAGATTGACTTTTTGGATTCGGCATTGGTATTCACCTTTCGCGCGCAGCGTAGAATAACTGTGCGGTGTCAGTAGCCCGACCGTAAGGGTGGGCTGGCCTCGCAAGCAAGCCCTCCCTCACGGTCGGGCTACTGACACCGCGCACTCAATCTCGTCCCGTACGCCACGCAGCACGGCGAGCATTTCGTCGTGAACTAAGCCGTTCGTGCAAAGCAGGCTGGACGAATAATTGTCGAAGCGCGAGCCATCCAATTTGGTCACGCGCCCGCCCGCCTCTTCGATAATCACCCAGCCAGCCGCCACGTCCCAGGCGCTCAGGCCGTGTTCCCAAAAGCCATCCATGCGCCCGCAAGCCACACAGGCCATATCAATCGCCGCTGCGCCCAACCGCCGCACGGCTTGCGAATGATTCAGGAACTCGCGCCAGGCTGGCAGGTATTCGTTCATGCGTTCGCGCACGTCGTAAGGAAAGCCCGACACAGTCAGCGCCTTTTCAAGCTGGGTGACATCAGAGACGCGAATCGGTTTGCCATTCAGCGTCGCGCCCGCGCCGCGTTCGGCGGCGAACAGCTCATCACGCGTCGGGTCGTAAATCACGCCCACAACCGATTCGCCTTTGCGTTCGACGCCGATGGAAACAGCGTAGCAGGGAAAGCCGTGCGAGAAATTGGTCGTGCCATCGAGCGGATCAATCAGCCACGAATAGTTGTCATCGGTTACATCGTGTTCGCCCGCCCAGCTTTCTTCGGCCCAACTCTCTTCGGCGATGATGCGATGCGTGGGGAAGTGCGCGGCGATGAGCTGTTTGATGTGGCGTTCGCTGGCAAGGTCGGCCTCGGTGACCAGGTTGATGCGGCCTTTGTGCGTGATCTCAAAACCGCGTCCGGCGAAGTCTTGCAGGATGGCCCCGGCTTCGCGCGCGGCTTTGATCGCCAGTTCGATCAGAGTCATTGTGATGCTTGCCTTTGCTTCAGGATTGCGACCCGGATTGGGAGAGGATTGTCGCCGCCAACAGCGGGATCGTCAATTCGTGATGCCCAATCAAGCTGTAACCGCGCCCCGCGCCGTTGGCGACGGGCCTTCGTATGACGTTCGTCAGCGGGCGGTAATGCTGAATGAAATCCAGATTGGCCGTGGTGAAATCCTGCAACGGATGGCCCAGGTTGCGCACAACCGTGACGGCTTTCAGAAAGACTTCGGGCAGTGTGACCGCCGAGCCTACGTTGAGATAAACGCCGCCGCCGTCGAGGTCTTTGACGAGGGCGGCGAAGAGTTTGAAATCCTGATACGACGCCGCGCCCAACGCCGCGCCGTCGGCCTGCGGATGGATGTGGATGATGTCAGTGCCCAGCGTGACGTGCACCGTGACCGGCACGCGCAGTTGATAGGCCGCGTGCAACAACGAGTATTCGGCGAAAGCCGGGTTTATTTCATTCAGCATCCGCCCGACGCTTTCGCCAAAGCCGAGGCCGTCAGTGACGCCGCGTTTGACGGCTTCGTTGAGCATGCGGCCCGTCTCTTCGGCCATGCCGAACTGGCCGTCGCCGAGCGCGCTGTCTACGTCTTCCGAAGTCCAACCTGCGATGGCAATCTCGAAATCGTGAATCACGCCGGAGCCGTTCATTGCCAGCCCGGTGATGAAGCCCCGCTGCATCAGATCAATCAGGATGGGCGCGAGACCGGTTTTGATGACGTGGCCGCCGAGACCCCAGATGATGGCGCGTTGGTTGGCTTTGGCTTGGATGATGTGCTGGGCGAGGGCACGCAGCGTGTCGGCGGCGAGGAGGTGGGGCAGGGAATCGAGCAGGGCCGCCGCGCCTTTGGCTTCTTCGTCGCTCAAGGGGCGGGCGAAATCGCGCACGGTGACTTTGCTGGGGCGGGCGGCGAGCGGGTATGTGACAATCTGTGAGAGATCAATCGGTTTGTGAAAGTACTGGGACATCAGTTTTCTTTATCAATCACTCCGTGCTCGCGCATTTCATTCGCCAGCTTACGGGCAAATTCTTCAGCCTGGGCTTCCTCGACCAATTCGTGCGTCACCGGCATCCGCTCCAACAACTTTTTGGCTTTGTCATAGTCAGGCAAGTATGTTTCCTGGCGCGGGCGTCCGAGCAAGACGTAAACCTTGCCGAGTTCGGCGTTGCCCTGCAATGCGGTGGAATCTCCCAGTACGCGCACAATTCTGTTCCGCAACCCTTCCACACGGGCGTAATCAAGTGAGACTGGTTGCAGAATATGCCAGCGTTCGTTTTGGAAAGCGTGGTCGTACTTAAGTTCGAAGCCTTCCGCGACAAAGGTTTTCGGTCGTAGCACCGGAGCAATCCGCGCGCGCTGCAAGGCTGGCTGATAATCACTCCAAACCTGTTCATCAGTGCGCCGTTCCAGTGTCCGGCGCGTATATTGCGACGACACCATACGGTCGAAGATCGTTTCCAACGCTTGCATTGGGTTATCTGTCACGCCCGCCAACATTGGCCCAAATTGGAAACTCAATTCCTGATCCGGCCAGACCAACCGCCCAAATGCCGCTGCGTCCGCCGGTAGCTCATACATCGGCAACAATCCGTTTCGCAGGTCATCACGGAACCGGGCGATGGCGTCTTCAAACTGTTTCAGCGACCGCTTGTAATGCTCTCCGTCAAAGTCCGCGAACGTATCGGACAAGCGCTCGTAACGTAACTCGACCGAGGCTTCGACAAAGGCAAACTCGGGTGCATAAAGCAACACGCCGACGTTCAGCATCTCGCCCGCCGCCGGATCGTGAACATATTTGACGACACAATAAGTGTATGAACTGCGCTTCATAACAAACTCCTTTGCAACTCAGCGGTCAACTTGCGGGATTGGCGTTTAACCGCCAGCAAATGTTCAACCACTTGTGCGGTTTGGCCGCACCACGTTGAAGGGAACTCCTTCAACATTGCTTCCAAGCGACGTTTGGTCAGGCTGCTGACAGCGTTGACGAACGGTTGCCAATCTATTTTGCGGTCGCGTAAAGCGTGCCTGAACAAATGCGTTGTGGCAATTCCGTGCTTGGAAAATTCCCAAGGCTCAGCCACTTGTCCGATGAGCATTAGGAAACTGAACGACAACTCAAAGTCAAAAGCAATCAAGCTACCCGCTCGCCAGGCACTGTTGGGTTTGAGCCTCGTGCGATCTGGGTTTTGCACCAGGAGATCGAACGCATAGATCAACGCCGCTTGCGCCAGCAACTCGTCGGGTAAAAAGGCGTCCGGCATTACGTTTGTAAAACCGGACCGGAAGTATTCGCAGCCAACGCCTAAGCCGGCATGCAACGGCACTGAGTGAGGGAGGAATGGTTTGATTGCTTTGACGAATTCCGGGGCCAAATTTACCAAAGCCGGGGCGGGTGTTCCAATGCCAAGCTCGCGTGCCAAGAGGTTGCCGAACAACTCGCGGAACAGGCTTGGCGGCGTGATTTCCGGCAAGCCCAGCGCCTTGACCACGAACAAGCGCCGGGTGGTGCTCGTTTCAAATTGCAGACTGATTAAGCCCGCGGGACTTGGGCCGACGCATTCCAACACCAGCGGTTGAGTGCGGCCGGAAGTCAAAACTGTCTCCAGTCTCTCCGCTTCCCAAAGTTCAAGCATGTCTGGCTCCCTCAGCTTATTCCCACAGAATTGGGCGGGCACAGTTCGTCTTCGATCAAATCGCAAATGATATGGCTCACCGTGATATGCACTTCCTGAATGCGCGGCGTGTCGTGATGCGGCACGATCAGCGCCAAATCCACCAGCGCCGCCGCCTGCCCGCCGTCATTGCCCAGCAAGCCAATTGTCGTTATGCCCAGCGCGCGCGCCTGTTTCAACGCTGCCAGAATGTTCGGCGAATTACCACTGGTCGTGATCGCCAGCGCCACGTCGCCAGGGCGGCCCAACGCCTGCAATTGCCGCGCAAACACATAATCAAACGCGCGGTCGTTGCTGATCGCCGTCAACAGCGAACTGTCGGTCGTCAGCGCCAGTGCGGGCAAGGCGGCGCGTTCGCGGCCCATCCGAAACGCCAGTTCGCAGGCGATGTGTTGCGCGTCTGCCGCCGAGCCGCCGTTGCCGAAGAGCAGCAGCTTGCCGCCCGCGCGCATGGATTGGCAGATCAATTCGGCGGCGCGCGCGACGGCGGCGGAGTGTTGCGCGAAGAACTCGCGTTTGGCCGTCAGGCTCGCTTCGGCTAACGCAGTGATGCGGGCGAGGCGTTCAGATGGTTTGGGTGAGGCTGGTTGCGGGTTCGGATTGTTCATGCGCGGGTTCTTTGATCTTGAAAGTGAATTCGTGCCGTCCGATGCGAATGGCGTCGCCCGATTGAATCGGAGTGGGCGCGTTCGCCGTGATTTTGTGGCCGTTGATCCAGACGCCGTTGCGGCTGTTCTTGTCCACGATGAAGAAGGCGCGGCTGTGGCGTTGAATCTCGGTGTGGTAACGGCTGACGCGGTCGCTCTGAATCACGATGTCGTTATCCTGGTTGCGCCCGATGCGCGTCAGGCGGCGGCGCAACAGGTGCGGCGTGTCGCTGCCTTGCGGAAGCAACAGCAGCCGCTTGTCCAAGCCGTTTTCGTCGGGGTCGTCTTGCGTGTCGAGTGTGTCGAAGTCGGTGAGCGTCGGGCGTTCGGGCAGCGGGATGTCCTGGGTGTAAAGGCCGGTGAGTTGCAGTGCATTCTCGGCGGCGGCGTCTTGCACTTCTTTCAAGCGGGCCGTGTTGATAAAGGCGGTCGGCAAATCTTTCAGGATGCCGGTGTGCGCTTGTTTTTCGGGCACCAGATGGCGCACCTGTTCGGACAAGGCGAATTTGACCAGCGAGCGTATGCGCTGCGTCAGATACGGCTGTTCGGCCATGATCTCGGTCAGGTGGCCGCTGACGTTGCGGACTTCGTTGATCTGTTCTAGGAACTCGCGGATGTCCAGCTTTTCATAGAGGCGGATGCCGACGCCGAATTTCAGCATCGTGGTGATTGATGTCGTCAACGAACGGCAGGCGATGAAGCCCGCGCGGTCGGCGGTGAATTCGGTGCGGTTCATCCAATCGCCGAAGATGACGCTGTTGAAAAGTTTGCCGATGACGGGGATGTCGGCGCCCAGCGGTTTGAGCAGGGTGCGCAACCAGGTGTGGCCGCCCTGCACGTGGCCGATCTCGCGCCCGATGAAAAATTGCAGCGCGTCGGGCGGCATTTGGTCTACCAACGAAGAGGTCAGCACGATCAACGGTTGCTGCCACAGGCCCAGCGTGTAGATGTTCATCTCGGACGAACGTTTGACGTAAACCGGCACGTGCGGCGCTGACAACCGTTCCGCCGCGACGGTAGCGATGTTATAGAGTTCGGAAAATTGCCGCGAACTGACGCGCACCAGCGTGCCAAAGGCCGCGCGCTGTTGCAGCTTGACCGTCGTGACATAGACTCCCAGCCCGGCTACTGTCACGGCCAGCGCTTTGACCGTGGCCGACCACGTCGTGGGAAAGAAGAAGGTCGCCAGTGAATAAATGCCCAGCAGCACCACGAAGGTCAGCATCAGCGAAAGCACTTCGCCCGAATAGCGATAATCGCGGAGCCGGATTGTGCGGGTTACTGCTACTTCGCTTGCCATTCGTGTGAACCTCGGTGAACCTCGCGCTGTTAGGGGATGAGCCTCTGGGGTTAGGGATGACGGCTGGCATTATAGCCAAAGGCTGTGGCGCGCGCACACGAATTGACCCGCTGC
>JANOWX010000801.1:0-7228 GCA_031418175.1 Acidobacteriota bacterium
CGTTTTGTGCTGCGGCCAGGGCAGCCCTGGCTGCCCGCTTTCTCTCAATGAACTTAGTTGTCAGTGTAATAACTGACTCACAAACCCGGCTGGGCAGCCTGCGCGCGTTGCCTGTCAGTGGCGTGCAAGCCCAATTTGACGTGCGTGACTTTCGTGATCGAGAGCACGACTTGATCTACGTCTTTGATCGAATACCACGGCCCGATGGCGACATGTACCATGCGGTTGTCAGCGCACCAAGCCTCTACGTTTTCCAAATCAATCGCACGCGCGATGTATTCAGGGTCGGCTTCGGGCGGCAATTCCAACACGACCGAACAGCGTTCATCCGCATTCAACTCAGTGCCCCAAGCGCAACGCAGGCCGACCGTTTCGGCCAAGCCGTTGGCGATGTCTTGCGCGACGGCGGCCAGGGCCTGTCTGGTGGCGTGAAAGAGTTGCGTCTGCGCCCACGGCACCATCGAGCCGACAGGCTTTTCATTGCCGAAGCTGGGCACTTGCGCCAGCACGGGCGGAATGTGCCACGCCATTAACTTGTTGCCTCTGACCGGCGCACCGCCGTCAATGGCAAGTTCTCAGAAGTTTTCCCAACGACCGCGAAAACGGCTCATAAGCTAGCCCGCCAAATTAGCTGCGGTATGCTTTTCCAACCAGCGTTTCAACGAACTCTGGCTTTCGCCGGAGGGTTTGCCCAGCGTCAAATTTTCAAAGCTAATGTCTTCATCCAAGTCCGGCCAATGCAACCCTTCCTGCTCCCCAATCAACCGCCAATTGTTGCGTTCTGCCGGGGTGGCGTGCAGCAGTCGGGGATACCAGGCCAGCGGCACCAAAATCGTTCGACCGTCAAGCAGGTCAACGATCAACGCATCGTCGGTGACCGCGACAGTTTGCGTGCCAGCTTCAAGCGTTAAAGTACTCATTCCAACTCTCCAATAAGTGCTCTCTGTTTTCTACCACCAGCTTCTCCAGCCGGTTGATCTCAGTTCTACTGAAGCCGCCGCTGCGCTGCAACCTGACAGGGTCAAGCCAGAATTTTGCCGTTTGCCGATCACGCTCCACGTGCATATGCGGCGGCTCAGTGCGGTCGCCAGCATAAAAGAAGAATCTGTAAGGGCCAATCCGTAACGCAGTCGGCATGGCTTTACTCAATCAATTCGGTTTCCTTGTCCCGCTAAAACTGGAAGACTGCCCCGCTGCCGCCAACGAGCCACTGATCGAATCGCCAGTGATCTTGGCCGTTGCCGCAACTTCCAACTGTTGTCCTTGCACGTTGAGCGAAAAACCGAAACTGACATCATTGCCAGTGACAACTCCGTTCTTGAGCGGCGCAGTGCCAAAGGGCGTGGTGATCTCGCCGCTCAGGCTGGAACCGTCCTGGCTTATTTTCAAGGTGCCTTGGACTTGACCTTCGGGCGCGTTGATGATGAGTTCCCAATTGCCAGCGGCCAGCGGCGCACTGCCGCCCGTCACAGCGCCTGGGCCACGCCCACCGCCTGGGGCACCAGGGCCACCAGGGCCGCCGCGTCCGCCAGGGCCACCGGGACGGGCGGGTTCAGCCGCTTTGATCTCGAATGGTTTGCCGTCCACAAAGACGTGTTTGATCTTGGTGTCTTTATTGAACAGGTCGCCGCTGGCGAGCACCAGGTTGGCGATCTTGCCTTTCTCGATGCTGCCGAGTTGTTGGGCGACGCCGAAGATTTCTGCCGCCGTGATCGTCAGCGCTTTCAACGCCGCATCCTTCGGCAACCCCGCCTCGATCGCGCGCGCCGCATTCGCCAGGTAATCCGCCGGACGCGTCAACGTGCCCGAATTGAACGCGAAGCGCACGCCGGCTTTGTGCAAGGCGGCGGCGGCTTTCGGCGCCTCGGCGCGGTCTTTCAGTGTGCGCAGCGCTTCATCTTCGGGGTCGTCCAGTTGCGGACGTTGCGGATAAGCCAGGCTGAGCAGCACCGTGACGTTTTTGGCTTTCAAATAATCGGCCAAGGCGTAACTTTGTGTCGCGCCGGCCAGCAGGTATTTCAACTTGAACTCTTCGGCCAGGGCGATGGCGCGTCTGATCTCGCGTTCGCTGCTGGCGCTCAGGATGACGGGCATCTCGCCGTTGATAACCGGTTGCAACGCGGCCGACGATTTGTTGACCGCCGGCCGTTGCGCGCCGCGCGGGTTGCGGTTGTAACGCGCCCACTCTTCGCGGTAATGCTGGGCGTCGAGCAGCGATTGGCGCAGAAAGGCGAACGTCCCCATCGGCGAATTGGGATAGCCGCCGCGCGCTGAACCAAACGCGATGTTCAGTGTGACCGGTGATTTGATAATCAGTTTCTCAGCCGCTTCCGCGCCCAGATTGATCAGCGCGCTTTGGCCTTGAAAGATACCGGTGCGCGGGGCGGTCAGCGCCGTCGTGATGCCCGCCGCGCGCTGTTGATCAAAGGTCTCAGCAGCGACTTGCAATTGCTCGGTCACCATTACTTCAGGCAGCAACCCCGCGTTGGAAGGCGCGGCATTCAATTGCGCCAGAAAGGCCTGGGCCGGATCGGCTGGCGGCGCGCCACCGCCGCGTCTGCCGGCCGCAGCGTCAGGTGCCGCTGCGGCCGGAATCCCCAAACTCGTAAACGTATCGAAGAGGCCTGGGTAAACCGTCATTCCCGCGCCGTCAATCACCTTGGCATCGGCGGGGATCGCGGCTTCTACGCCGACGGCTTCGATCAGGCCATTGCGCACGACGACGTTGCCCTTGGGAATGGTCGCGCCGGTAACGGTGACGATGGTGGCGCCGCGAATGGCGTAAGCTTCGCCTTCAAAAGCACGCGCTGTTTGGTGTTGTGCGAACAAGGCAGCGCTGGCGCATATGGCCAGCGTGCAGATGAGCGTGAGCAAGCGCTTGTGCTGCTTCATCGGAAATACTCCTTCGGCGGAATGAAATGGTTTGTGCGACGCCGCGCGCAACGACTGCCGGCGCAAGCTGCTGACCGTGCTAATTCGCTGTTGCGCTGATGAATGTTGCGTTGTACTGCTTGAAGACGACCACCGCGGCAATTCGGTTTCGAGCTTGCCGTTGACAGATTTGATTGCTTATTTTTGTTGCAGCCAGATGATGCGACGCACTCTAAACGATCCGCTTCTGACTGGCAAACCGGGAAAGAATAAAGATGCAAAAACCGAAACGGATATTCTTTGACGCGGGCGGAACGCTGTTTGAACCGCGCGAGCCTGTGGGCGAAACCTACAGCCGCCTGGCGTTGCGCTATGGTCATTCGGTTGACGCTCAAAATTTGCAAGCGGGATTTCTACAGCACTTCCACGCGCAACCGCCGCTGGCCTTTCCGGGTTATGAGTCTGAGGCAGAGTTGGAACGCCTGGAGTATGCGTGGTGGCGGCGGTTGGTGTTCGACGTAGTGGTAGGCGTGAGCTTCCTGCGCTTTGACGAATTCTTTGCCGCAGCGTTTGAGCATTACCGCCAGCCGCAAGCCTGGCGTGTGTTTGATGATGTGTTGCCGACCTTGCAGGCGCTGAACGAGCGTGGCATGCCGTGCGCGGTGCTCTCCAACTTCGACTCACGCCTGTTCGATTTGCTGACCGGGTTTAGGTTGAATCGCTATTTTTCCGGCGTGCACATTTCTGCGCGGTTGGGTGCAGCAAAACCTGATGGTCGGATTTTTGCAGCCGCCTTGCAAGCACATGGTTTGCGGCCACACGAAGCCTGGCACGTGGGCGATTCGATGCGGGAAGATGTCGAGGGCGCGGGCAACGCGGGGATCAAAGCATGGCTGATTGAACGTGGCGGCAGTGGCGCGGGCGGTGCGCTTAGGCAGTTGGATCAGTTGATTGAGTTGGTAGGGTAGGCGTGGGCACCGCCTGTCCAACAAAGCGCGCTTCAGTCAATTGAATGAACTCTTCCGCTTGCTGGATCAACGTGAGCGCTTCAGCGCGCGGCACGCGGAGCATTGCGTCATAATCGCCGGTCAGCCGTTTATCCTGCGCGTCAAGCAGATAGCGGTGAAAATGCGCTGGGATGAGGCCCGTCTTGGCGAAGTGCTGGCCGAAGGCTGCCAGCACCGAACGGTGTTTGGAAAAAGTCAGACCGTGTTCAAGCAGAAAGAGCCGCGCAAGATGGAACATCGCGTAATAAGCGCGACTTGCCGCGTCGTCATAAAGCCCTTTTTCTACTGTTGCACGGGCCGCCTCCAGAGAAGCACACGCTTTCTCAAACAAACCCTGCTGTTCAGCGTTCATACGAAGACTCCTTCCCGCCGCACGTTGCGCAGCAACGAACTCTGTCCTTCACGGAATTCCTGTTCGGAAAGAAAAGTGCGCGAGAGCAGCGTGTCGAAGGCGAGCGAGAGTTCGGCGTTCAAACGGCTGGTGCGGTCAATCTCAGCAAAGGGATCAACCGCGCCTTGCAACACGACCATTACGTCAATATCCGATTCCGGCGTCGCGTCGCCGCGCGCCTGCGAGCCGAACAGAATCACATTGACCAAGCGGTCGCCATAAAGTGCCGTCAGCTTCGCGCGCAACTCCGGCAGGATGGTTTGCAACTTTTCGTTCATAGCCCGATTATCCGCCACACACTCGCACAATCCAAACTCAAACTGTGGGATCAACCTGTGGCATCAACTTGAGAAAAGAGGAAAAAACTATGAGACACACGCTGCTCGTGTTGCTGCTCTGCGCGGCTCCGCTGTGGGCGCAGAGCACACAATCTATCGCCGGCAAGACCGCCGGGATGTAGAAAATTGACGGCTACGTGCCGCTCTATTGGGACGCCGCGAACGGCAAGCTGTGGCTGGAGATCACGCGCTTCAACAGCGAGTTTCTTTACCAAGTCTCGCTGCCCGCCGGCATCGGCTCGAATCCTATCGGCTTGGATCGCGGGCAACTGGGCGGGACGTATCTGGTGGCGTTTGAGCGCGTCGGGCCGAAGGTGTTGATGATGCAACCGAATTACCGCTACCGCGCGCTCAGCAATGACGCCGCCGAACGGCGCGCGGTGGCCGATTCGTTCGCGCGCTCGGTGCTTTGGGGTTTTAAGGTCGAAGCCGCAGAAGGCAAAGGAGACGGCGAGCGCGTGTTGGTGGATGCGACGGCGTTTTTCCTGCGCGATGCGCACGGCGTGGTGGAACGCTTGCGCGGCGCGCGGCAGGGCAATTACCGCTTTGACGAAACGCGCAGCACGTTTTACCTGCCGCGCACCAAGGGCTTCCCAAAAAACTCTGAAGTCGAGACGATCATCACGCTGGCTAGCGATGAGCCGGGCGGACTGGTGCGCGGCGTCGCGCCGACCGCGCAGGCCGTGACCGTGCGCCAACACCATTCGTTTGTCGAATTGCCGGATGGCAATTACAAGCCGCGCAATTACGATCCGCGGGTGAGCGCGATGCCGATGATGTTTTATGACTACGCCTCGCCGTTCGACACACCGATTGAGCAGCGCTGGATTCGGCGGCATCGCTTGCAGAAAAAAGACCCAAGCGCGGTGCTGTCCGAACCAGTCAAGCCGATTGTTTATTACGTGGACAACGGCGTGCCCGAACCGATTCGCAGCGCGCTGGTCGAGGGCGCGGCGTGGTGGAATCAGGCGTATGAAGCCGCCGGATTCAAAAATGCTTTCCAGGTCAAAGTGCTGCCGGCGGACGCCGACCCGATGGATGTGCGTTACAACATGATCAACTGGGTGCACCGTTCGACGCGCGGCTGGTCGTATGGCGCGTCGGTGTCAGACCCGCGCACGGGCGAGATCATCAAGGGCAACGTCTCGCTCGGCTCGTTGCGCATCCGGCAGGATGTGATGCTGGGTACCGGGATGATTCCGCCGATCACTGCAATGGGAGCGATGGGAGGGATGGAAGAGCAGCAATGTCTGGCAGCCTTTTCGCCTGAGGCTGATTATTTGGCGACGGCCACGACGGGCGATCCGGCGACGGATGCGACGGCGATGGCCTTGGCGCGCATACGCCAACTGTCGGCGCACGAGGTCGGGCACACGCTGGGTTTCGCGCACAACTTTGCGGCGAGTTCTTACCAGCGCGGTTCGGTGATGGATTACCCCGCGCCCTGGGTCGAGATCAAAAACGGCAAGCTGGATTTGTCGAACGCCTATGCCGTGGGTATGGGCGAGTTCGACAAGTATTCGGTCAAGTTCTCTTATGCCGAATTCGCGGCGGGCGTGGATGAAAAAGCCGCGTTGGAGAAGGTCATTCAACAGGGTCTGGCCGATGGGATGCTCTTCATTGACGACGGCGACGCGCGCGGCGTGGGCACGGCGCATCCGCTGGCGAGCGTGTGGGACAACGGCGCGGATGCGATTGCGACCTTGCGGCACGAACTGGAAGTTCGGCGCATTGGGCTGCGTGATTTCGGCTTAAACAGCATCGCGGCGGGCCAGCCGCTCTCGGCGCTCGAAGCCAAATTGTTGCCGCTCTATTTGCATCATCGCTATCAACTGATCGCGGCGGCTAAATCGCTGGGCGGTTTGTATTTCACCTACGCGGTGAAAACCGCGCACGGGCCGAGTCCGGCCAAGTTCCGCGAGGTGGTTCCGGCTGCGCGCCAACGCGAGGCGTTGAAGGCCTTGCTCGAAACGCTCAAGGTCGAAGAACTGGCGCTCCCTTCACGCATTCTTGAACTGATTCCGCCGGTGGCAACGGGCTTTGACGGCGGCACGGCGGAGTATTTCGGACGCCGCACCGATCCGGCGTTTGATCCGCTGGCCGCCGCGACAATCGCCGCTGATTTGACGCTGGGGGCTTTGCTCGATCCCAGCCGCGCGGCGCGCTTGCAGGCTTTTCATGCTGAGAACAGCGCCAATCCCGATTTCAAAGAGGTGGCGGCTGCCATTGTCGGCGCGACGTGGAAAGCGGCGCGCCCGGCGCAGGCGCAACACGCAGCCATTGCCGAAACGGTACAGTCGCAGGTGGTCACGCGTTTGATGGAATTGGCGGCGAGTGGCGAGGCGTCCGCGCAAGTGCGCGCGGCGGCGAATCAGGCCTTGCGCGAGTTGTCAGGTTGGTTGGGTTCGCCCGCCGCAGCCAAACTCAATCCAGCCCATCGCAACACAGTGGTGGATGATATCAAGCGGTTCTTGAATCGGCCCGATGCCACGTTCAAAGCGACGCCGCCTTTGCCGGTGCCGCCGGGCGATCCGATTGGCGCAACGAGCCGCTAGATGTAAAAGAGTAAGACCTTACGCAAAAGTTGTAGACGAGCGAAGGGCAAGAGCATGGAGTTCAGG
>JANOWX010000802.1:0-4209 GCA_031418175.1 Acidobacteriota bacterium
CTGCCCACTGCCTTGCCACGCTCACACCCGCCCTGTAAACTTCCGGCGTTCAAGAACGACATCTCCACATCTCCACTAACACATCATCTGCGGTATAAAAGCTATGAAAAGCTCTCTGTTCGATGGCCGAAAGCGCATTCCGGCCTGTTTGCTTTGCCTGGGGATTGGCCTGTTGATCGCGGGATTGACGGCCTGTTCATCGGCGAAGGGCGTGCTGGGCGGCGAAACGGCGTTCGTCGCCCCCGAAAAAGTCCGGCTGCGCAGTTCAACCGCCGAGGCGGCGCGCGCCGTCGGCGAACTCAAAAGCGGCGATCAGGTCACGATCACCGAGCGCAAAACCGAAGGCAATACGGCCTGGGCCAACATCAACGGCCCAGGTGGCGTGAGCGGTTGGGTCGAAAGCAGGACGCTCGTCAAACAGGCGATTGTGGATGCCGCGCAAAAAATCGCCAACGAAATCCGCGACATCCCTACACAAGCCGTCGGCAAATCGAAAGCGCGGCTCAAGCTGCGGCTGACGCCGGATCGCAACAACGATGACAACGTCGCCTTTGAACTGGCCGCCGGCACCGTGCTCGACATCGTCGCGCGCGAACGCCAGCCGCGCCCCGAGAAACTCATCGCCCAACAAACCGCCGCTTCCAATAATGCTGGCAATAACGCGGGAGCGCCGGCCGGCTCGAAATTCGATGACTGGTACAAGGTGCGCATCAAGAATCTGGCGATTGTCCCCGCTGGTTGGATTTATGGCGGCTCAGTCGAATTGGATGTGCCGGGCGACATCTCGTTTTTTGCTTCGACCGGACGCCGCATCACCGGCTGGCAAGCGATCGGTTCGACGCAGGACGAACAGAACCAAACCAAAGAACATTATCTGGTCGCCGAAAAACAGCTTTTTGACAGCGCCGAACAACTCGATTTCGACCGGCTGAAAGTGTTGGCCTTCGATCCCAAGCGGCGCGAGTATTACACGCCCTTCCGCGAAGACGTGAAAGGACGCTTCCCCATCAAAGTCAAAATCGAAGACAAACACGGCTCCTTTCAAGTGCCCGCCTTCGACAAGGCCAACCAGTCGCAACCAGTGGATTTCAGCTTTGAATTCGTCGAGAACGGACGACCCAAAGTTACGCGTGTCACGCCAAAAGAAACCAGCAAAAAACATTGAGCGAAAGAGCGCTGGCAGAACAACTGATCGGCGCCTGGCAGCGCCATAACGAAATCAACCTCCTGTTGCTTTCAGAACTGCCGGAGGCAGGCTTGGCGGCTGTCCCACTCAATTCCAGAGGACGCACCGTCGCCCGCCAATTCATGCACTTGCATCAAGTGCGCCTCGGCTGGCTCCACTATCACACGACCGGCAAACGGCCCAAACGAGACCCGCAAGAAAAAGGCCGCGAACCGGCGCGCGCAGAATTGATTCAAGCACTCACGGAATCCGGCCAAACGGTCGCTGACTTGCTGGCCGAAGCATTGGCCGGGCGGGCCAAAGTAAAAATGTTCGGCGGCGAGGCCGTGCGCTGGCTGGCATACCTGATTTCGCATGAGTCGCATCATCGCGGCCAAATCATGCTGGCGCTCAAACAGGCAGGACTGCGACAGCCTGAGAAGCTGGCGCTGCAAGGGCTGTGGGGCAAATGGATTTTCGGGAAAGCCGCGTGAGCCGCCGCCGCTGATTGAAGCCAAACTTTACACACTTCAACCGAACTTAACTTGACCAGCCCGCTGGCGCTGAATTACCCTGCCACCTACTTCAAGACCGTACGTTCCCAAAGCAATCAAACAATCAACAAGCGTCCGTAAGCAGACGCGAGCAACCAGCCGGGATGAAGACCGTTTTTCCGCACTTCTAAACATTGCCGGGCTGCGCGGTGAGATTTTGCCGCCCGTCCGCACCAGATCAACTCGTTAATCAGGAGAGGCAGATTTATGAAGCACTCTACTTCGTATCGTTTGCTCGGCGCCGCTTTGTTGTGCGTGCTGAGCTTGTTGGGCAGCGCCCGGACGGCGTTGGCCCAGGCGCAGGCGAGCACGGGCCAGGTTTTGGGCAGTGTGCGCGATAGCCAGGGCGGCGCGGTGCCGAATGCCGCCGTGCGCATCAACAATCCGCAAACCGGCCTGACGCAAACCGTCACCACCAATGCCGCTGGGCTGTATCGCTTTTTGCTGCTGCCGCCCGGCAAGTACGACGTGACGGCGGAGGCCACCGGCTTTACCAAAGTGGAACTCAAGGGCGTGGTCGTCGCCATCGGTCAAGTGGGTGAGGCCGACATCACGCTGGGCGTTGGCGGGGTGGCCGAAGCCGTCACCGTGTCGGCTGGCGCGTTGCAGACCACCGTCTCGCAACCCGACGCCGTGTTCAATTCGACGGCGATTCAAAACCTGCCGATCAATGGCCGCCGCTTTCAAGACTTCGTGCAATTGACGCCGACCGCGCTGATCGAACCGTCGCGCAATCAGATTTCGCTGTCGGGGCAGCGCGGCATCAATTCCAACGTCAGCATTGACGGGGCCGATTACAACCAGCCCTTCTTCGGCGGCATTCGCGGCGGCGAACGCTCGAACAACGCCTACACCATCCCGCAGGAAGCCATCGGCGAATTTCAGGTCGTGGCGGCGGGCTATTCCGCCGAGTTCGGCCGTTCCACCGGCGGTATCGTCAACGTGGTGACCAAAGGCGGCACGAACGAATATCACGGTTCGGGCTTTTACCTGCATCGCGACAAAGAGTTCGCGCGCCTGACCGATTACTTCCAGGCTTTTCAGGAAGACCTGACCTCGCGCGGTCTGAATCAACAGGTCGAACCCGCGCCGACCCAGAAACAATGGGGCGGCTCCTTCGGCGGCCCGCTCAAGCGCGACAAGATGTTCTTCTTCGGTTCGTATGAGCAACAGCGCGTGCGCCTGAGCCGCGCCGTTTACTTCCAATCGCTGCGCCTGCTCAGCACCGATCAGGTCAACACGCTGAGCGCGCCGTCGCGCGCCGCCTACAACTCCTTCCTGTCGGCGGAAGGGCCATTCCAGCAAACCAACGACGCTGTCACGCTGCTGGGCCGTTTCGATTGGCAGATCAGCAACGCCAACCGCTTCAACATCCGCTACAACTACAGCGCGAACGAAGGGCTGAACGCCAACGCGACGGGCGATTCGCCCGACCCCATCACCACGCGTGCGCTCAGCAACAATGGCACCGAAAAGAACAACACCCACACGGTCTCGGGCCAGCTCAGCAGCTTTTTCCGCAACGACCTGGTCAACGAAATGCGCGCGCAATACTCGCGCGAAGAGCGCCCGCGCCTCGCCAATTCGACCGCGACCAATATCAGCACGGGCATCGGCAACCTGGGCAATCGCAATTTCCTTTCGACCACGCAATTCGACTGGCGCTTCCAATTGGCGAACAACCTGAGCTACATCGCCGGCAACCACAGCTTCAAATTCGGCACTGAGATTAACCACGTCTTCGCCGATCAGACCTTCGGGTTTAATCAGTATGGACAGTTTTTCCTAAACAGCACGAACACAGCGAATGCGGCGGGGGTGACCCAAATTCTGGATTTGATCTCCGGCGGCGGCACGCTGAATGGGCGGCCTTACGACGATCCGGTGCGCGGACGTTTCGTCCAGCAAGTCGGTAATTTGCTGGCTTCGTACTCCACCAGCGAATTCGCGCTGTTCGCCCAGGATGCCTGGCGCGTCAAGCCGAACTTCACCTTCAACTACGGACTGCGTTGGGAGGGCCAATTTCTGCCGCAACCACAAGCGACCAATCCGGACCTGGTCAACCTAGTGCGCAGTTACCGCTCGCCCATTGGCAGCGGCTACGGCGTTGATCCGTCGCGCTTCCCGGATTTGGCGAACCAACTCGCCCCGCGCATCGGCTTCGCCTGGGATCCGAAGGCGGATGGCAAAACGGTGGTGCGCGGCTTCAGCGGCATCTATTACGCCCGCACGCCGCTGCTGTTGCTGGCCGGGCCGTTCAACAATTTCCGCGCGCCAGCGGGCGATCTTTCGGTCACGTTGCCGTTCGCGCTGCCGACCAACTTCACTTCGACGGCGGGCTGCGCCAATCGTGCCGCGTGCGACAGCTTATATGAGCAATTGACACTGCTCGGCTACAACTTCGGCAGCCCGCGCCCGCTCACGGTCGCCGACATCGGCAACCTGGCCCAACGGCTGAATCTGCCCTTCAACGCCAATCTGATCCCGGGC
>JANOWX010000803.1:0-4127 GCA_031418175.1 Acidobacteriota bacterium
CAAACCACGACCGCACACGCAGCCAGTCCCGGCGCAGCCACCCCACTGGCCGAGGCGCTCCGCCCGGACGGCACGCTGCAAGCCACGGCGGATCTGGTGGTGACCAAACAGATTGACCTTGAGCCAGCGACTCCAGGTATACAGCCGGCCTCGGCAGCGAACCCGATTATCGCGGGCAATACGTTCCAGTACCTCATCACGCTCACCAACAACGGCCCGAGTGCAGCCCAGCCGGTCAGTCTGGCGGATACTCTGCCAGTCTTTCAGAAGGTCACAAACATCCAGGTGGTACAGACGCCAGATGGCAACGGCTCACCGAACTTCACCTGTGCGGCCAACCCGCCGGTCGGCGCGCCGGGCAACACGGCAAGCGTGACTTGCACGGCGGCTGAATTGCCCTCAAGCAATCCTTCAAACACCGTGACGTTCATCCTCACCGTCCTACAGGATCCGCTATCCTCGCAACCAACGCCGACCACATACCAGAACTGCGTGACGACTATGTCACCATTGGCTGATCCAAATCCGGCGAACAACACGAACGTCTGCATCTCTGTGCCCCTGGGCTTCCTGGCCAATCTGACCGGCGCCAAGACGGATGGCACTGATCCGGTCGTTGCCGGCAACACGCTGACCTACACAATCACGGCAACCAGCACCGGCCCGAGCGCGGCGCTGAACATGCGAATCACCGATGCGCTGCCGCCGGGCACGGTCTTCCTGTCGGTGACGTTTTCGGCAGGCGCGATCGTGACAACACCCGCGGTCACCGCCAACGGCACGGTCACGGCGAGTTGGCTCGGCTTAACCCCGCCGGGTGTCACTCGCACACTGACCATCGTGGTGCGTATCTGTCCGGACTTTCAACAGATTCGTGGTCTGACGGATGCGCAGATGTGCGTGGAGAATCTGACCAACACAGCGTCTATCAGTTCGAATACTCCGGGTGCGGCAGGCACGGCGACGGCGCTGACGACCGTGCGGGCAGTGTCCGATGTCTCAATCACCATGAACGGCCCGACGTCAGCAACACCCGGCTCTGTTGTGTTCTACCCAATTACGATCTCAAATGCCGGACCGTCTAATGCTACTGGTACGCTGGTGGCTGACACGCTGCCGAATGGTTTCACGGTGGTTGGTACTCCGACCTCGACTGTGCCGGGTACGACTTTCACCATCACTACGGACGCCAATGGTGTGACGACCGTAGTAGCGAATCTAGGCGTGATCGGCGCTGCCAACCAGTGCCAGCTAACCCAATCGACGAGCGGCACAATCACGATTGTCGCTCAAGTGCCCAACAAACACCCGTGCAGCACGGTGACGAATAGCGCTTCGATCTCGACCAGCAACTGCGCAGTAGATCCGAACTTGGCGAATAACACGGCGTCGCTCAACACCAGAATCATATGCCCGTCTAGCACAATCACCGTCAACAGTCTGGCCGACACCGCAACGGCTGGCGATGGGCAATGCACCCTACGCGAGGCGCTCACTAACACCCTTGGCGGAGACTTCACGAACGGAGATTGCGCAGCGGGTGGTGTCGCGAACACGATCAACTTCAACGTGACTGGGACGATCAATTTAACCAGCGCACTACCATCTATTATTTCCGGCAATGTGACGATCAATGGCCCGGGTCCAAGTTTGCTCGAAGTGCATCGCAGCACGGGTGGCAATTACCGCATCTTCCAGGGAAGTCAAGCCAGCATTTTAAGCATTTCTGGTTTGACGATTACAAATGGCAATGGTACTCCTGGTGGCGGAGTGTCTTGTTTTGGCACGTTGACGATCAATAATTGCGTTATCTCCGGCAACACTGCCGATAATGGCGGTGGCGTCTTTGTCGCAGGGTCGTTGGTGATGACCAATAGCACGCTCAGCGGCAACACGGCGAATTCCCAAGGGGGTGGACTGAATCTCCAGGGTTCCACCGCCACGTTGACCAACTGCACGATCAGCGGCAATACGGCGAATGGCTCTGGGAGCGGAGGCGGCATCACCAACCTTGCCATCTCCGGGCAGCCAGGCTCACTAACGCTGACCAACTGCACTGTTACTGGAAATACCGGCGCCGCTGGCGGCGGGGTGAGGACGGTGGCGTTTACCGGCTCAACGAGCAGCGCCATGACACAGCTCAAGAACACGCTCGTGGCGGCCAACACGGGGCCGAATTTTTTCAAGGGAGCCACGAATGCATCACTCAACTCGCTCGGCAATAACCTGGACAGCGATGGCACCAGTCTCTTCACCAATGGCGTGAATGGCGACATCGTCGGCACGAGCGGTTCACCGATTGATGCCCGACTCGGCCCACTCGCCAACTACGGTGGCCCAACACCAACTCACGCACTGCTCTGTGGTAGCCCAGCACTCAATGCAGGCAACAATGCAGGCGCGCCGGCGACCGATCAGCGGGGCATCGCGCGGCCAGTGGGCGGCACCGTGGACATCGGCGCGTTTGAAGCCAACATTGGCCTCAGCCCGGCCACGCTCCCGTCCGGCACGCTCGGCGCTTCTTACAGCCAGTCGGTAATGGCCAGCGGCGGAACACCTTCCTACACGTTCAGCCTGCTTTCCGGCGCATTGCCATCCGGTTTGGTGCTCAATGCTAACGGCTTGCTCTCTGGTACGCCGACTCAATCAGGCAGCTTCGATTTTACGATTAAAGCAACTGATGCGGTTGGCTTCGCGGGCGCATGCAGCTATACGCTGACGGTCGGCACGTGCCCGACGCTCAGCATCACGCCCGCCACACTGCCGAATGGGCGCGCCGGGACGGCTTATAACCAGACCATCACGCAGACGGGCGGAACGGGAACCGTGAATTTCAGCATCAGCGTGGGCGCGTTGCCGTCCGGCTTGGCGCTGAGCACAGGCGGGGGGTTGAGCGGCACGCCAACGGTGAATGGCACGTTCAATTTCACGGTGCGCGCGACCGATCAAAACAACTGCACCGGCGAACGCGCCTACATGTTGCTCATCAATCCGCTCTGCACGGCGATTACCGTCAACCCGGCGACGCTGCCGAATGGCTTTGTCGGGACAGCGTATAGCCAAACGCTGACGGCCACGGGCGGCACTGCGCCGCATACCTTCATGGTCACGCCGGGCAGTTTGCCGAATGGCTTGACGCTGGCGAGCGGTGGCGCGTTGACGGGCGCGCCCACCACGGCGGGCACGTTCAACTTTACGGTGACTGCCACCGATAACACCGGCTGTACGGGGACGCGCGCTTATACCGTCATCATCAGCGGCAATGGCCTGCAATTCTTCCCGCTGCCGCAACCGGTGCGCTTGCTCGAAACGCGCGTAGGGTTCAGCGGTTGCACCATGCCCGGTGTGCCGATCAATGCGAATGGCACGTTGATGCTGCCCGCACGAACGGCTTGCGCGGGCATTCCGGCGAATGCGGCGGCCGTCACCGGCAACATCACGGTCGTGCCAACAGGGCCGGGCTTCCTGACGCTGTTCCCGAGCACGGCGGCGCAACCGACCGTGGCGAACTCCAATTTCCAGACCAACGAAATCACGAACAATGTGTTCACCGTAGGCCTCGGCGCAGGCGATGGCGCGTTCAAGATTTTCAGCAGCGCGACCACGCACGTGATTGTTGACGTGACCGGTTATTACGCGCCGCCCGGCACCGGCGGTTTGTACTTCCATCCGCTGGCGACGCCGGTGCGCTTGCTCGAAACGCGCCCGACCTTCACCGGCTGCAGCGCGCCGGGCACGCCGCTCACCGGCACGGGCGATCCGAATGCCAATCCGAATTTGGACTTGTCGTTGCAGGGCCGTTCGCCAGTGGCCGCGCCGTGCAACTCGATTCCGGCCACGGCGCAAGTGTTGGTCGGCAACGCCACAAGCGTGTTACCAACGGGCGGCGGTTACCTGACGATTTATCCGAGCGGCGGGACGCGGCCCACCGTGGCGAGTTCGAATTACGCCGGCAGCGATGTCATCAACGGGCCGTTCGCCGTCAAGCTGGGCACGGATGGCAAGTTCAAGATTTACACCTTTGCGACGACGCACTTGGTGGTGGACATCTTGGGCTATTACAGCGAAGACGCGCTCGATGTGAACGGCGCGGGCTTGCTCTTCAATCCGCTGCCGAGCCCGGTGCG
>JANOWX010000804.1:0-1791 GCA_031418175.1 Acidobacteriota bacterium
CGCAGAGGGGTCAGCGTGCCCAGCGTTTTCTAGGCGCGCGTGAGGTCCGGTTTCGTCAGGCCTTGTTGCTTGTCCAGGCCGTTTTTGGTTTCTGGTTGTTCAAGCTGTTACGCCAGCGCCCAGCGCCTACGCCTTTTCAAACGATGGAGTTGACCCGCATCACCACGAGCGGCAACGTCAGAGAGGCAGCTATTTCGCCCGACGGCAAGTATGTAGTCCACGTAGCGAATGAACACGGAAAACAAAGTCTCTGGCTCAGGCAGACAGCCACCGCCAGCAGCGTGCAGATCGTGCCACCGACTGAAGGCGTCAGATACAGCAATTCCACCTTCGCGCGCGATGGCAACTTCCTCTACTTTCTCAGACAAGACGGCGGGAACCAGCGCGCGGCGCTCTATCAGATACCCGTACTCGGCGGTGAGGCGCGCAAACTGATCGCCGACATCAGCACCCAGGACTCGCTCAACAACATCTCCTTCGCGCCGGACGGCAAAGCGCTGGCTTTCGTCCGGCTCGATGCCACTTTCAATCGCGCGTTACTGGTTACGAATGCGGACGGGAGCAACGAGCGGAAGCTGGCGACGCGCTTGAATCCGGTCTATCTCGCGGCTGTGGCCTGGTCGCCTGACGGCCAGGCCATCGCCTGTGTCGAAGGCGAGTTTGGCAGCGCAGTGAAGCTGATTGCCGTGCGCGTCGCGGACGGGAAAGAGCACGCCATCTCACCGCAAAAGTGGGCCGGGGTGAACGATCTGGACTGGTTAGCCGACGGCAGCGGTCTGATTGTCTCGGCGGCGGAGAGGCCCGGCGCGCTACAGCTCTGGCAGATTCCTTACCCGGCTGGCCAGGCGCGCCGCATTACGAATGACCTCAATGGTTATCTCAGCGTTAGTCTAACCGCTGATTCGTCGGCGCTGGTCACGGTGCAACTCGATCAATCTGAATATCTGTGGGTCGCGCCGGAAGCAGACGCGGGACGCGCCCGCAAGGTCTCAGCGGAAGCGGGCGATTATGATCAACTGAACTGGACACCCGACGGCCGCATCGTTTATTGCTCGGCGGAGAGCGGCAATTCGGAGATCTGGATCATCAACGCGGACGGCACCGGGAAGAAACAATTGACTGCGCGCGGCGGCGCCAAATTTTCGCCCTCCGTCTCACCCGATGGCCGCTCTATCTTTTACAGCGAACGGGCGAGCGGCTTATGGCGGATGGAGAGCGATGGCAGCAATCCCAGGCGCTTGTTCAGCGGCAATTTCAGCTTCCCGCAATGTTCGCCCGACGGCCAATGGGTGATTTACTATGACTTTGGCAAGTTGTGGAAAGCGCCGGTTGAGGGCGGCGAACCGGTGCGTTTGACGGACAAAAATGTCACCTCTCGTTCAGTCATCTCCCCCGATGGCCGCCTGATTGCCGGCAACTATCTGGTAGAGGAACCGAACGCTCAATTTCGCATCGGGATCTTTCCTTTTGCAGGCGGCGCACCGCTCAGAATTTTCGACGTTCCGGGTCACGCAATCCGCGAATTGCGCTGGACGCCCGACAGCCGCGCCATCACTTACCTCGGCACGCGCAACGGCATCTCAAACGTCTGGGCCCAGCCGCTTGAGGGCGGACAACCGAAGCAACTGACCAACTTTCAATCCGAGCAAATCCTGGCTTGGAATTGGTCGCGCGACGGCAAGCAACTCGCCGTCGCGCGCGGCCCGCGCACGTCGGATGTAGGAAATATGAACAGCGTGAAAAATCCAAGAAAAACAGAGGAGCGAGCACGTATTAATTTTTAAAGCAGAC
>JANOWX010000805.1:0-5483 GCA_031418175.1 Acidobacteriota bacterium
CTGGAGCGAGTGTTCGATGGAGCGGTGCGCACCGTCGGCAGAGTAATCGAAGGCGGCTGCAAACGGCAGGCCGCCAGCGTAGCCCGCGCGGTCGGGTGCGCCGTGCGTCGGTGACAGGATGCGTCCGACCTTGCTCGAGAGCACCACGCACGCGCGGCTGAATCTGAACGACCACTTAGTGCGCCATCCGCTCGCCACCTTTTTTGTGCGCCACTGCGGCGACGCAATGAGCGGCGCGTTGCTCTACGACGGAATGCTGCTCGTGGTTGACCGCGCCGAAGCGGTTTATCCCGGCAATCTCGTGCTCGCGGTCATCAACGGCGAATTCCACGTGCGGCGGTTGGAGCACAATCAAGGCGCTGTCCGCCTTTGCGCCGCGCACCCTGGCTATCCCGACATCGAATTGACGCCGGATGACCAGTGGGAAATCTGGGGGCGCGTGATTTATTCGATAAACCAACACTGACGGCTACATTGGAAAGGAGAATGAAATGAACAAACCGACCATCAACCTAAAAAAGCTGAGCCACTCCGTTCAGCAAAAGCTCAATGGCAGCGGCGAAGCGGCACGCGACGCCAAGCTGGTCTTGCGCACCGCCGCCCGCCAAATCGGCATCGGCGCGTCAACCCTCTGGCGCATCGCCACGGGCGAGCACACGCCCAGCGTCAAGACCCTGGTGCAAATCTGTGAATGGCTGCAAACCAGCGCCGACGAGTTTTTAACGCAGCAACGCGATGCGCTCACTTTGCCGGGACTGCCCTTTTTCGGCCCCGTGAATGCCGGTCATCCCGCGCCTACTTTCGCTGACGCCGCTGAATGGCTGCCCTTGCAACAAACGGTGACGCGCCACCCGGCGCAAAGTTTTTGCGTGCGCGCCAATGGCAATTCGATGATCGAAGCCGGCATCTTCGACCGCGACCTGCTGATCGTTGATCGCGCCGAAGAGACGCGCCACGGCCACGTCGTCGTCGTTTCGATCAACGAAAAATTTCTGGTGAAGCGGCTCGACAAATCCAAACCCATGCCGGTCTTCCGTTCCGCCAATTCCAACTATCCCGACTTCACGCCCAGCCCCGGCGACGATGTCATCATCTGGGGCCGCGTCGTGCATTCGATCCGGCAACACTGATCGGCTAGACAGGTCTTTTCAACACAAAGGATCAAAGGGGCAAAGGGACAAAGGAGGGCAAACCAGATCAGACTTATCTCTTCTCTTTGTTCCTTTGTCCCTTTGTGTTGAGAGTGATTCGCCACTTTCCACAATGATTTCCGCCATCGCCCTCGTGGACGCCAACAACTTCTACGTCTCCTGCGAACGCCTCTTCCGCCCCGATTTGCGCGCGCGGCCCGTCGTCGTACTTTCCAACAACGACGGCTGCATCGTCTCGCGCAGCAACGAGGCCAAGGCCCTCGGCATTCGCATGGCCGAACCCGCCTTCAAAGCCCGCGACCTGTTCGAACTGCACAACGTCGTCGTCTTCTCCAGCAACTACGCGCTCTATGGCGACCTGTCGCGGCGCATGTTCGCCCTCCTCAAAGAGTATTCGCCCGTGGCCGAGTACTACTCGATTGACGAAGCCTTTATCGAATTGCAGGCCAGCGACGAAGCCGAACTTGCACAACTCGGCCGCCGCATCCGTGCCCGCATTCAACGCGACATCGGCATCCCCGTTTCGGTCGGCATCGCCGCGACCAAAACGCTCGCCAAAGTCGCCGCCCACCACGCCAAGCAATCGGTAAAGACACGCGGCGTGCTCAATCTTTTCAATTCGCCGCATCTGGATTTGGCGCTCGAACGCATGCCCATTGACGAAATCTGGGGCCTGGGCCGCAAGCTGAGCCAGCGCCTGCTTGGGCGCGGCTACGTCAACGCCAAACGCTTGCGCGACGGGAATGACGACGATTTGAAGCGCGTGCTCAACATCGCCGGCATGCGCACCGTCTTTGAATTGCGCGGCATTCCCTGTTCGGCCATCGAAGCCGGCGGCCGCCCGCGCAAAATGATCATCGTCTCGCGCTCTTTCGGTCAGGCCATTTACGATTATGACAATCTGGCCGCCGCCGTCACCTATCACACGATCCGCGCCGCCGAAAAGCTACGGCGTGGCGGACAGGTCGCGGGGCACCTTACTGTCTACCTGCGCACGAATCGCTTCCGCGACGAAGCCGACCGTTACAACGGCTCGCTCACGCTGCCGCTCGCGCCCAAGACCGACACGACGCCGGAGTTATTGAATGTGGCAATGGAAGGCTTGCGGCAGATTTACGAACCGGGCCGCCGCTACGCCAAAGCGGGTGTGACGCTGACGGATTTGACGGCGGCTGAAGCCTTGCCGCTGCGCCTCTGGGGCCACGAACGCCACGAACGCGAACGGCGGCTGATGCTGGCGCTGGATGCGGTCAACGCGCGCTTTGGCCAAGATACCGTGCAGCTTGGTGTGCCGGAGGAAGAGACAGCGGAATGGAAGATGAAAAGCGAGTTGCGGTCGGGGAGGCATACGACGCGGTGGGATGAGTTGTTAAAGGTAGGTGAGGAAACAGGCGGCAAAACGAGCGTTACTCTTTCCACGCAGCTTCAGGAATTTCAGCCCCTTTGAGATAGCGGCAGCTTGTTTTAGGCCGACGAGGAGTCGTAAGGGCTGAGATAGAGCGTCGCATCGTAATCCACAATGCCCAAACGAACTTTCTGCAACCAGCCTTCGCGTCCGAGCAAGTTCCGGCGCAACCCATACAGCTCGGCAAAGTAGATGACCGAATCGAATTCCAGCCCCAGCGTTTCCAACCTCACCGAATGGCCATAAGCGACCAGTGTTCCAGCCAGGCTGTCGAGCACAATCTGATGGCCGCTTTCAATCGCTAGACCGAGCATTTCGCCGTGCTCGCGCCGAAAGAGACAGACCTGCGCGCCGGGGTCAACTTTGGCCTCGGTAAAAACAGTCTCTTCCCCTAGCTTGAGCACGGCCTGAATTTCAATGCCGGAAGCGCGCGTGTCGTAGGTCTGGTAAATCTGATATGTCTGTTGATAGGCCATCGTCAAAAGATGAACGGTAAAGCGTTGCTCGGTTCAACCAATTCCATCAGCGCGTCGGGATGCCCGGCGGCTTTGGCTGCCCGGTAAACCGCCAGATGATCCTTGCCGTGGCTGATGAGTTGCCCAGACTTGAGCGCTACCCATTGCCCCGCATATTCGTCGCAATGCTCTTTCAACCACTGCCGGTCTGCCGTGAAGTCGCGCAGACTCGCCGCGCGCGCCAGTTCGCGGACGGCGTCAGACTGCTGTGCGGTTCCATTGCTGCTGGCAACCGGCACAGCAGTGGTGCGTTCGAGCAAAGCGGCGACGCGCTTGATGATCTGCAATTGTTCCTGAGCCGGAAGCTGTTGCACCTGGCTCATAATCAAATCGAGTTGATTCGCTGCCATCTTTACACCTCCTTATCCGCAACGTTGACGACGCGCGAATTATACGCAACCGTCACGCAATCGAGCCAGCCGCACCGCCCGTGTGCATTCGGCTACTCCTTCGCATACGCCACGCCCAACGCTTTAGGCGGCGACGCCCTACGCACCAAGCCCGCCAGCGCCACCATCGTCAGCACATACGGAATCAACTGAATAAACTGATTCGGAATGTTGACCGTCCCCTGCATGCGAATCGCCACGGCTTCAGCCAAGCCGAACAACAAACACGCCAGCAGCGCGCCCACCGGATTCCATTTGCCGAAGATCAGCGCCGCCAGCGCGATAAAACCGCGCCCCGCCGTCATATTCCGCGTGAAGAGTGAATTCTGGCCGATGGAAAGATACGCGCCGCCCAGCGCCGCCAGCGCGCCCGAAATCAGCACGCCCGCATAGCGCATGCGCCGCACATTCACGCCGGCGGTGTCAGCGGCTTCGGGATTCTCGCCCACCGCGCGCAAACGCAACCCGAAGCGCGTGTGATAGAGCACGTAGACCGACACACCCACCAAAATGAACGCCAGATACACCAGCGGCTTTTGGTTAAACACCGAAGCCAGCCGCGGCGAACTGTCTGCATTGAAGAGCGTCACGTCCGGCAAGACCTGGTCTTTCGGCAACTGCGGCGTCGCGCCCGTCGAATCGAAGAGCGCGCCCGACAGCAGCGCGGGCACGCCTAAAAACAGGATGTTGATCGCCGTGCCGCTGACGACCTGATCGGCCTTGTAATTGATCGTTGCCACCGCGTGCAGCCAGGCCACCAGCACGCCCGCCAGCATGGCCGCCAGCAAGCCCACCCACGGGCTGTGCGCGTAAAGCGTGACCGCCGCCGCCGTGAACGCCCCGGCCAGCATCATGCCTTCGAGCGCGATGTTGATGACGCCGCTGCGTTCCGAGTAAAGGCCGCCCAGCGCGGCCAGGATCAACGGCGTCGAGAGCCGCAAGGTCGAAGCAATCAGCGTGTAGTTGAGAATGTTTTTGAGCATTAGGTTAAGCTCTCATTTCTTCTGCGCGACAATGATGTCTTGAAAGTTGAGATAGCGTTCCCGCCCGCACCAACTCCCGAAATGGATTGGCTCTATAATCTTAAAGCCAAGTTTCTCATATAGACCGGTAATATATTGCTGGTCATATCCGACTGCGTATTCCGGATTCGTTTGATCCGTCGTCCTGAAACCGGCCATCTCATATTTGAAATCAAGCTTAAACACGGGTTCGCTTCCCATCAAACTTATTGACTCGGGGTTCAGTAGAAAATAGGTAATAAAGCTTCTCCCCCCCAGGTTTCAGCACCCGCGCAATCTCTGCAAAGTAATGCTCGAGATCGTGAGGAAGCAGATGAGTAAACACAGAGGTCAGAAATACAAAATCAAAATGATTATCAGGAAACGGAAAGCGGTATTCGGAAGCTCGTAGTTGGCCTTGCGGGTTGTAACACTGGTTGTGAGCATCTATGCGCTGAAAATGGAAATTTGGGAAAGCGGCAAAGGCGTGCTTACACCAATCAATTCCCGCTGGAACAATATCAATGCCTTCATACTGACCGCTGCTCAGATACCGAGTCAGCGGAATCGCCATCCGTCCTTGCCCGCAACCAATATCAAGCACCTTATCAGCACGGCGTAAGCCACCCAGTTCGACGAAATGGCGAAAGAACGCTTTGCCAATCTGAAGGTAGTCACCACCACCCTTACTGATTTCCAACTCTTCCCCTCTACCAACAAAAATCTCAGCCTCCGGCGGCGCGTGATGGCGACCGAATCGTGAGACATCCGCCAGGTATTTTTTTAGCGCAACCTGTCTGAGCGTGCCGGAGTGCTCCTGACTGGGAACAAACTGGCGATGTCGATTACCCCGCACTATTTCAATCTCATTGAGCCGCACAATCCCGAGTGCCCCATTCGCAAACAGGTCATCCCTCGCATCGAAGAGTCACTCGATTCCCGGGACGAAATGGCAGACCCCTGTGGGGAGGACAGCCACATGCCCGTTCCCGGACTGGTGCACCGCTATCCGGACCGCGTGT
>JANOWX010000806.1:0-24909 GCA_031418175.1 Acidobacteriota bacterium
GATTTGGTCGGATGGGGAAGCGAAATCTTAACACAGTTGGCTTCTAAGCAACGGTTCCGCTGGCCTCAACAAAGAAGGCCGTTAAACTCTGCACTTCATCAAAAACGGATAAATAAAAATGCGCCGTCTGCTGCAACAGCAAAGCACAGCAGACGGCGCATGGGGTTTTCAACCGCCAGCTACTTGATATTGACCCGTACTGTATTGGCCGTCTTGCCATCCACGGTGAGGACGACATCTACCTCGCCCTTACCGATCAGGCTGCGCGGAATCCCGACGTTGATTTGATCCAGCCCGGCCAGGCCCGTTTGCCCGCCTGCGTATATGACGTTGCCATTCACCGTGTCCAACCTTGCGCTCACGCCTTGCAAGGCTGTGCGGAAACGCAGGCCCGTGCCGAAGAGCACCAAATAAACGACATCCGTTGCGGGGCCGAGATCAATCGGCGTCGCCACAAAGCGTTGCGTTGCGCTGTCGAACCGATTGAGGGTTTCGTAGATTTGCTCTCCATTGGCCCGGACGCGCAAGGTTACTGCCGCCGGGACGCCTTGCCCGTTGGAATTGGCGGTGAAAAGGCCCGGCGCGACGGTTGCGATGCTGGCACGTCCGGTCGAGAGGCGGCCATCGCTGCTGGTGACGGTAATAACGGCGTCGCCTGGCAGCGTTCCGGCGGGGATCAGATAGTTGATCTGGCTTGGCGAAACGAAGAAAAGCGGGGCTGTCCGTTCGGTATTGGCGCTGTCTTTTACTTTGACACTGCTGCCCGCCAGCGAGAGCGGCAGCGGGTCAGCCGCAGCCGAGGCCGTGCCCGTTGCGAGGTCTGCGCCAAAGACGACGCTGATGGATTCGGGGGCCAAGGCGGTGGCGCTGAAACTGGCGGCGGAGAGGCTGGCCGTGTTGGTGACGGGTTCGGCATAAACGAAATCATCCACCACGGCCAAATCGGTGGTCGCGCTTTCGGCTGGCCCGGACGTGACTTGGCCGTTGCTGAAATTGAAAACCTGCGCGGTGCCCGTGGTGACGACGACGCGCGTGACGACGGGCGCGTTGAATAGCACGCCCAGAAATTCGGGCTGCCCGCTCGCGCCCGGCGTGACAAAGAATTTGCCCAGGCTGAGCGCGCCGTTGAAATACTCGATACTCGACGAATTGGCCTGCTCCACATCCAGAAAGATCGCGCCGAAGCCACGCGATGCGGCTTGCACAGGCGTCGTGGTGGGCGCGCTCGCCAGCACGAAATTCACGGTGTATTTGTTGGAATTGAAGGCCGCGAACGTGTTCGCCGTGCTGAAAGCGGGAAATTGATTGGCGGCATTGGCGTTGGCGCTGGCAAAGCCATCGTTGCTGACCGCGAGGACTTCACCAAAGGAAAGGCCCCGCGCCTGGAAGCGGTTGACCGGGATGCCGGTGATTTTATTCGGCACGATCAGCGTGGTGTTGTTGTTGAAATCAGCGCCGTTCAGCAGCACCGCATCCCAATTGATCTCGCGGCGTCCGCCCGTCTGTGGTGTTGCCGTCACGCCATTGTCCGTCCCCGCCGCCGTGCGAAAGGCATTGAAAGCGGTGGTGGCGTCCGCCGTGCCCGCGCCGCTGAACGCGCTGGCCGCCTGGGCCGCTGTGGCGCTGACGGGTTCGGCGTAGATGAGGTCATCCATCACAACCTGATCGGCGTATTGCGTCGCGTTGTTGGTGATGTCCGCCAGGCCCGCCGTGACCTGGCCATTATTGAAGTTGAAGACCTGCGCCGTGCCCGTCGTGATTACGACGCGGGTGACGACCGGCGCATTGAACAACACACCCAGAAATTCGGTTTGCCCGCTCGCGCCCGGCGGCACGAAGTATTTGCCCAAACTGACCGTGCCGTTGAAGTATTCGATGCTCGTTGTATTGGCCTCTTCCACATCCAAAAAGATCACGCCGAAGCCGCGCGCCGCCCCCTGCACAGGCGTCGTTGCCGGCGCGCTGGCCAAAGCAAAACTCACTTCGACTTTGTTACTGTTGAAAGACGCAAAGGTGTTGGCCGGAGAGAAGGCCGGAAACTGATTGGCCACGCCGGGATTGGCGCTGACGAAACCATCATTGGCGACGGCGGTAATGCCGTTGAAAATGACGCCGCGCGCCTGAAAGCGATTGCCCGGAATGCCGGTGATTTTGTTGGCCGCAATAACGGTCGTGTTGTTGTTGAAATCGCTGCCGTCCAAGAGCACCGCATCCCAATTGATTTCGCGGCGGCCACCGGTTTGTGGGGCGGCAGTGGCTCCGTTATTGGTTCCGAGCGCCGTGCGGAAAGCGTTCAGCGCGTTGGTGGCATTTGTGTTACCCGCGCCGCTGAAGACTTGCTGGGCGAGCGTGGTCTGGCTTAGTCCCAACAGCCAGACCCCGCAGACGAAATAGAAAAAGGCGGTCTTGAAGCGCCGAACAAAACTTGCGCCGGAGAGAGGTCGTGGAATGGAAAATTCATGCTGGTGTTGCATTGTGAAGCTCCTTGTTGGTTGTGTCGGAAATTTTCATTGGTGTTGGCGGCGACCGTTGGCGGTAGCCGGGATGCAGGCGACCAATTGCTTGATTGCCCGATTGACCGCAGTCTAGTGAAAAAGGCTGCCGGAAGTCTTGAAGTTGTTTTGAAATTTTGATGAAAGAGTTTTGAAGGCCGAGAAATCGGCACAGCTAAGGTATTGCCGAGGCCGAGGACGGCATTCTGGTGTTGACGGCGGCTGGGCGCTCAGCCAACACTGTGACTGGTTTCGCTTCATTGAGGCGGGGCCAAGAGGTACAACGATGAAAAAGCTGTTTGCTCTCACCCTCGCTGTCTGCGCCACCGTCTGGCTGTTGCTCATAGGCTGTTCCGCCCAACGCCGCGCCGCTGACTTCGCTCCCACGGCTGCTGTCGCGGCCAACGCCGAACACGTTGCCTGGGTCAATCAGGTCAATTGCACACTGGCGGGAAACACGCTGAAAAAAACGCGCGGCCGCAATGATGCGGCGGATGCGGGCGCCTCTTCGCGGCAAAAACTCAACGCGGGCGACGGCTATCTCGAATTCACTGCGCTGGAAACCGACAAAGAACGCTATGTGGGATTGAGCGCCGCCCCCGCCGGCACCGAAGCGGAAACGATGGATTTTGCGCTCCACCTGACTGGCCTACCTGCGCGCGGGGCCTTTGCTGCCGAAGTGCGCGAATGGGGGCGCTATCAGGCCGAGACGACTTACACGGCCAAGACCGTTTTTCGCATTGCCGTCGCCAACGGCGTCGTGAGTTATTATAAAAACGATGAAGAATTTTATGTTAGTACGATCAAGCCGCTCTATCCGCTGACGGTGGATGTTACTTTCATTAACCTGGGCGCGACGGTAAGTAACGCAACTTTGGCGCAAGGTGTTGTCGCGAAAGGGAAGCTAGCGCCCGTTAGCACCCCGGCAGTGGCGAGTCCGCCTGCGGCTGCGCTGCCGAAAGCTGAGGCGAACAGCCCATATTATGGCATTGCGGATGATAACAAGATTTATTTCCCGGCGGATTACACGACCTTCGCGCCGCCCGCCGTCGGCGTGAAGTACCACGACACCGTCTTCGGCGCGCCGCTGGTGCGCCTGACGAATGGACTGGCGCGATTCAATGACTCGGTGCATCACGAATACGCCACGATGTCACCCTTTAACCAAGACAGCAGCCTGATTCTGGTGCACGCCGACCACCAGGGTTACATGGTCGTAGACCGCAACGGCAAGTTACTTGTGCCACCCGATCTGTTAGTGCTGGGCGGATCGAGCGAGCCGCGCTGGAGCGGTAAAGACCCACAAATTTTTTACTATCACATTGAAAACCGGCTGATGAAATTCGATATTGCAAAGCGGCAGAAAATTGCCGTGCGTATCTTTGCCCAGTACCAGAAAATCACATTCGGCGGCGGCGAATGTGATATTTCCGAAGATGGCGATCATTTGATGATCGTGGGTGATGAGCGCCAGGCCGCCATGTATACGTTTAGCACGGACAGCTTAGCCAAAACCGTAGACCTGAACGCGCTGGGTAGTGAATGGGTCGAAGTTTATGTTACGGCGAATAACAACATCATGGTGCGCTGGGGCGGCGAAGGCGTGGGCAAACACAAAGGCATGGCGCTGTACGACAAAGACTTTAACTTCATCCGGCAGATTGCACCGTTCGGCGGCCACAGCGATCAGGGGCGCGATTTGAATGGCGACGAGGTGCTATTCATCGGCGCTTACCGCGACACCGCGCCGCCGCCGGGTTGCGAAAATAATGGTGTTGAAAAAGTACGGCTGAGCGATGCCAAGCGAACCTGTCTGGTGCCGTTGAATTGGAACGCGGAAATGCACATCAGCAGCAACAGCAATGGCAAAAATCCCTGGGTGTTGGTTTCTGTTACCGATACGGGGAAGGGCACGGCAGTGGCGAATGCGGATTTGCCGCCCGATTGGCAACGCCGCTGGGGCGTACGGTTCAACGAGGTAATGATGGTCAAGGCGGACGGCTCTGAGCGCCGCCGCCTGGCGCATCATCGCAGCCGCACGCTGAACAGTTACTGGTACCAGCCGCACGCCTCCATCAGCAAAGACGGTAAGTTTGCAGTCTTCAGCAGCAACTTCGGTATTAACCCGTTGAAAGATTATACGGATGTGTTTTTACTTGAGTTAAGTAAGTAGTAAGTTCACCGGCAAAAATAAGCAGGGCTAGACAGGATTAACAAGATTGCTAACAGGATTAACAGGAAAGTGTTGAACACTTCGTCAGCACTGCGCGGTTTGAAGCCAGTAAATCCAGCAGTAAATCCAGTCCACCCTGTCTAACTGCCTGATTGTTTTTGCCCGCCTACTTAGCTGCCGGATTGACCGCGATGTTACGACGCCGGCTGAGCGGCGAGCGCCTCCTCAAACAGTAACAAAGCCTCGAGCGCGATCACGTCACCCGCCAGCAATTCCGGAGAATAGAGCGCGGCGGGTTGGCCGTATGGTTGAAATCGGGTGTTATCCAACGCGGCGGGTTGTTCATCAATCAAGAACAAATCGGTTTGCGTGCGGGCCGTGCCGGCGCGCAATTTTTCGTAAGCGGCGCGGATGCGTTTGAAGCCTTCGGGATCGCGTTCGGGTGAGTGTTCGCGCACCAGCGCGAAGTAGGCCTGTTTGATTTCGGCCTCGCTGGCGCTGCGTTCGAGGCCGAGCACTTGGTACGGATTTTCAGGCAGTGGCAACAGGTTCATCGTTTTTTCTTGCTCTTGTTTTTCTTGGCGCGTGCGGGCGCGCCGAACAGGAAATCGTCGTTAAAGCCTTCGTCAAAACCAGGGCCTTCGTAAAACCCAAACGGCGGCAAGCCCAACGGCCCGCCCAATCCACCCAACCCGGCTAACCCCGCCAACGGCCCACCCCTCCCGCCGAGCAGTCCGCCCAAGCCCGGCGGCCCTTGCTCGAACATCTGCCGCATCTGGCGAATCTCGGGCAGCATGCGTTGGAATTCGGCTTTGCCTTCCATCAAGCGTTCGGCCTCGGCGAGTTCCGCGACGGCCTTGTCGAACTTCTTTTGATCGAACCCGAGCAGCATGGCCAGCGGGCCTAACGGGCTGCCTGCCAGGCCAAGCATGTTGACGGCCTTGATCAGATGGGGCATCGGATGTTGCGGATCGCGTTTGATCGCCAGGTCGAGATATTTCTTGAGGTTCTTTTCGTCGCCGGCTTCGACCAGATAGACGGCAATCTCGATCAGCGTCTCCATGCTGCTATCCGCCGCCGCGCGGTCGAAATACTTGAGCGCCGTCTTCTCCTCTTCGCAATCCCAATAGACGCGGCCGATGTTCATGAAACATGTGACGCTCGGCTCCAATTCGACCGCTTTTTTGAAAACGGTCTCGGCTTCTTTTTTCAGTCCATGCGTCAAGTAAACATCGCCGGCCATCACGTGTTTCTGCGCGCTTTGCGGATTGTGCGCGATGATGCGCGCCAGCAATTCCTTGGCCGGGGCCAGCTCGCGGTCGCACAGATGCAGATCGGCCAGATGCGCGAGCGCCTCGTCGTAATGCGGGTCAAGCGCGATTTGCTGCCGGCAGATTTCCATCGCGCGTTTTTCATCGCCGCGCTCTTCGGCGCGTTCCACTTCCTGATCCAGAAAGAGCAGCAAGCTGCGTTTGGCCAGCGCGTTGTCGGGTTCCAGTTGCAAAGCGCGTTCGAGCGTCTGGCGCGCGAGCTTGAACTGTCCAAGCATGTCCAGCGTTTGCCCCTTGCGGATGAGCAACTCGGCGCTCGCGCCTTGCTGTTTTTCGAGGTGTTCCAGGTGCTTGAGCGCTTGTTGCGCGCGGCCCAGTTCCAGCAATTGATCGGCCGCCTGCAAGCGCAAGGCGGTGTTGTCCGGGTCCAGGTTCAACGCGGTTTCCAATTCGCTGACAATCTCGTGCTCAGGCGCGCCGGTTTCGAGCATCAGCTTGATGACGTGTTGCTCCAATTGCACCAGCCGTTCTTTGAAGCCGGCCTCGACCGCGCGCTGTTTCGCCTGCCGCCGCCAGAGCTTCGCCAATTCGCGCCAATGCGTGACGGCTTCTTCCTTGCGCCCCAGCCGTTCGCAGGCGAGCGCGAGATATTGGCGCAGCTTTTCGTCCTGCGGTTGTTGGGTCAAAGCTTCTTGCCAAAGGTTGGCGGCTTGCTGGTGCTGGCCCGCGTGCCAGGCGTGCAGCGCCTGTTGGCGTCCGACGGCGGACAGGTTTTGCTGCGCGATTTTGTCGTTGGGATCGAGTTTGAGCGCGGCCTGCCAGCTTTCGATGGCGAGCGGCAGATCGGTGGCGGCCACAGCGGCGGCCAGTTCGTGCAAGCCCGCCGCCAGCCGCGCGCGCCAGGGCAGGGCCAGGCTGTGCGTTTCGATCAGCCGCTGCGCCTCGTGCCAATCGCCGAGCGCGGCGCGCTGACGCGCGGATTGCAAATGCAACGCGCCGCTGTAAAAGAATTGTGTGGCTAGCAACGCCGCTTCGCCGCGCGTCGGGTTGTGATCGAACGCGGGCAACTCATTCAGTTGCGTTTGCGCGCGTTCGGTTTCGCCCGCGGCCAAGGCAGCCAGGCCGTCAAACAGCGGCTGCCGTCCGTGGGTTTGCGTGGCGTATTCGAGCGCGGCGGTCGTGGTGCGCGTGCCTTGCGCGGCGAATTGGCCGAAGCGGCGCGCGCGGTTTACCAAAGGGGTGTCCGGGCTGGAAGCTGTGGCTTTGCCGAAATCGCCGAGCGCCGCGAGCGCGTCATTGTTCAGCATTTGCAACGCGCCGCGCGCGATCCAATAGCGCGGTTCGCCGGGCGCGGCTTGCGTAGCCTGCGTCAAGTCGTTGAGCTTTTGCGCCAACGTGCCGGCATTGCGCGCGCGGGCGGCGTAAGCGCGCGCCTGCAAACCGGGCAGTTCTGCCTGCGCGACGAGCAGGTGCGGCGGCGTCGAAACCTTTTTGCCATCAGGCGTCGCGCGCGGTTTGAGCTGGCTCGCGGCCTGTTGCAGGCTTTGCAGCGCGTCGTCGTATTGGCCGCGCTGCAACTGCTCGGCGGCGCGTTTGAGCAACTCGGCGGGCGGCAGTTGCAGGATGAATTTGTGTTTTTTCTTTTTGGCGGCCATCGGGAGTAACGATGCGGTACCGCGCGCGTAAGCAAGCGGAGACTTGGCGCTGCGCCTAATGGCTGACAGGTCAAGCCCCGCTTGCTCACGCGCGCGGTACTGTTTTATTCAAGATCGTAAAGCATGTCTTCCAGTTCATTCAGCCGTTCCATCACGCGTTGCTCGTCGCCGCTATCGTGCGCGGCTTCGAGCGCGTAACGCGCCTGGCGCAGCTTCTGCGCTTCATCCTTTTTGCCCTCGGCGTCGCAACGCAATTCAATCGCGGCGGCGTGTTCCAGCGCGCGGGCGATGTCGCGTTCGACCGCCGGGTCGAAATGATGTTTGGTCTCTGGCTCGCCCACCGCGCGTTGGCCGGGCGCGGCGCTGACGGTCAGCACCTCGCGCCGTTCGCCTTTGTGGTCGCGCGCGCAAACTTCGACGATGCCGTTCAGGTTGTAGCTGAATTCGACGATCACTTCGCGCAACTCGTTGGGATCGGGCGCGGGCGGGATACCTTTGAGCAGGAATTTGCCGAGCAGCGTGTTTTCGGCGGCGATCTGGCTTTCGCCCTGGAAGACTTCGATCTCGACCGTGTCCTGTTGCGGCGAGAGCGTGTGGAAGGCTTCGGCCTTGGTCGTCGGGATGGTCGTGTTGCGGCGGATGATCGGCGCGAAGTGGCCGGGCACCAGTTCGTTGAACATCACCGTGGCGACTGAGATGCCCAGGCTGTGCGGTGTCACGTCAATCAACATCGCGTTGACGTCTTCGCCATTGATCAGCGCGGCCTGCACGGCGGCGCCCAGCGCGACGGCTTCGTCGGGATTGATCTCCTGCGCCGGTTCCAGGAAAAGGTGCTCGCGGATCATCTCGGCCACGCGCGGGATGCGCGTCGAACCGCCCACCAGCAACACGCGATTGATTTTGGTCGCGTCCAGTTGCGCGTCCTTGAGCGCCGTGTTGATCGAATCGAGCGTGGAGCGCAGCAGGTCGTCAATCATCTGCTCGAACTCGGCGCGGCTGACTTCGCAATCCAGATGCGCGATCTGGCCGTCGTAACGGGCCAGGAACTCTTCGGCGGCGCGGGCGTAGGGCGCGGCCGAGAGCGCCACCTTCGCGCGTTCGGCGGCGCGCGTCAGCCGCGCCAGCGCGCGCCGGTCGGCTTTGAAATCGTAAGGATGCTCGTTCGACAAATGCGCGATCAGGTGTTGCAACAGGCGTTCGTCAAAATCGTCGCCGCCCAGATGCACGTTGCCGTGACTGGCGCGCACTTCCATGACTTCGCCCTGCTGTTCGATCACCGAAACGTCAAAGGTGCCGCCGCCCAGATCGTAAACCAACAGGTATTGATCGGACTGTTGCTCCAACCCGTAAGCCAGCGCCGCCGCCGTCGGTTCGTTGATGATGCGCAAGACTTCGAGGCCGGCCAATTCGCCCGCGCGTTTGGTGGCGAGGCGTTGCCCGTCGTTGAAGAAAGCCGGCACGGTGATGACGGCGCGGTCAACCGTGTCGCCCAGCGCCTCTTCGGCCAGCGTTTTCAGGTAGCGCAGGATGTGGGCCGAAATCTCTTCGGGCGTGTATTCATTCGCGCCCAGATGGACGCGCTCATCCATGCCCATCTTGCGTTTGACCGAACGGATGGTGCGTTCGGGCGCGAGCACGTATTGGTTGAGCGCCGCCTGCCCGACGATGATCTGGCCGTCATCGGCGAGACCCACGACCGACGGGATCAAGCGTTCGTCGCCGCGCAACAACACACGCGGGCGGCCGTTTTCGACGATGGCGACCAGCGAATTGGTGGTGCCCAAATCTATGCCGACTGTTTTACTCATGTTTGCTGACGATGACCTCCGCGTATCTCAGGATGCGGCCTTCCAACGTGTAGCCTTTCAACTCTTCGCCGGTGATGGTGTTGGGGGGGAGGTCGGTGCGTTGCGCCCCAGTGTGTTGCGTCACGGATATGGCGCGGTGTTGGGTGGGATCAAAGACGCGCCCGGCGGTTTCGATGGCGCGCACGCCCGCCGTTTGCAAAATCGCGTGCAGCCGTTCGGCCAACAGCCGCTGCCCCGCGTGCCATTGTTGCAGCGGCGCTAAGGCATCGGCTCTTGCGGTTGGTGAAATGCCCGCGATATTCAACAGCCACGCGCGCCAGCCCGTGACCGGCGGCGCGCTGTCGCGTTGCAATTGCGCGATGGCCGCCGTCGCCGCCTCGACGCTCGCATCCAGCGTATCGGCCAGCCGCAGCAATTCGCGGCAGAGCGCGGCTTTGGCCTGGAAGCGGGTTTCGTTGAGCGTCTCGTCGTGCTGCGCGGGAATCTGCGCGACGTTGGCCGAAAGTTGGCGGACTTCGGTGATTGCGGTTTGAAAGAGTTCCTGATTGCGTTCGCCGACGCGATTGCTCTTAAACAACTCGCGCCCCAGCTTGCGCACCTCGGCGGCGACCTCTTCAAACGCGTCGGCAAAATCGTAACCGACTTCTTCTTCTTCGGCTTCGGCTTGCTGCCCAGCTTCCGCTTCGATTTCAGGTTCGATTTCCGGTTCGATTTCCGGTTCAGCTTCAGCTTCGGGCGCAGTCGCGGTGGTTTCAGGTTCGGCTTCCGGTTCAGTCCCGGCGGGTGCGGCTGCGCCGGTCAGCCAGGCGCTACCCTGCAGATAGCGCCGCAGCCGCAACTGTTTCAAATGGTCGTCGAGCGTGTCAACGAAACTCCCCGTCTCGCCCGCCGTCTCAGTGGATTCGGCGAGTTCCGGCGCGCGCTCTGACGTAAAGCTTGGATAATTCATGCAATGTCGGTTGTTTGATGGTTTGAATGAGGCGGCACTATAGCATCAACCTAAGTTTGGGCAAACCGCGCGGTGAAATGTGGGGAAGGCGCGGCGCTAAACCGGGAAGTGCCTGTGAGATGTGAGCGTCGGTTTTCGCCCATTGGTAAGACTGAGTTGCGCACGCGCGAGCCGTACAACCTGCCGAACCGGTACTCCAACGTCCGCGCCTGCGCAAAGTCCAGATTCGCCGCATCCCGTTCATACCCGGTGAACTTCCGCGTCGTCAGCGTTGTTGTACCAGTCTCGTACCGCAGATTCCCGTGCGGGTCGTACTCTGCCGTGTAAGCCACGTTCCCGCTTGTGTCAGTCAGTTTGTGACTGCCGCCCAACTGGTCGTTATGCGTCCAATAGAAACTCCCATTGCTCGCCTGCAACGCCACCCGCTGCCCCGACGATGAGAACACATACGCCCGCACCACGCCCCCGCTGCTGTTCAATTCCAGCGCCGGTTGCCCGAACACCGATGACCAGAGGTAAAACGTGCTCGTGCCGTTGGCCAACTGCTTCAGGCGCCGCCCGTCGCCGTCGTATTCGTAGCTGCTCGATGCTGTGGTTGCCGTTGCCAGCCGCGACGCGCCCAGCAACAAAACTTTGGCGTGTTCCCAAACCGGCTTGGTAAACAACGGCTGGAAAACTACAATCAGGTTCAACAGTTCGGCAGGCAGCGTTTGCATCGGAAGTCCTCTTTTAGCGAAGAATTTCCCGGTTACTTATGGGGCCTACCGTTTTTTTTTCAAAGACCTAAATTGGATAAAGTCGAGAAGGAGTCGCGTCATAATATGTTGACGGGTTTTTCAAATCTTGTTTTAACCGGGCGATGCAAGATGCAATCGCTATGAGCGGATAGATTTCCGCTCCGACAGGCTGCCAGGAGGCTTTTGCGATGTCTCAGAAACTATTCGTTGCCATCCTGAATTGTGTGCTGCTTTCCTTGATTGCAACCGGATTGGCCCAACAAACTCCTGCGCCAAATACCGAAAAACCCGCCTCGCTGTTTGTCTGCGAACTCGAACGCGCCCTCGCGCTCGTCAGCGATCAGCTTTATGAGATCAAGGCCGTAGAACCGAAATGGCGGCGCGTTGATTTGCTGACGCAGGCGGCGGCGCTGCTCTGGAAACAGCGCCAGGCCAAGGCGCGCGAGGTGTTTCAATCCGCCTATGATTTGGCGCAAGAGAGCGTGGCGGCGAAGGAAGATACGGCCATCATTGTGCCCGGCGGATCGCGTATGACCACGCGCAGTGACTTGCGGCTGGAAGTGATTCGCGCCATTGCCAAGCACGATGTGCGTTGGGCGCAACAACTCAGCGATCAATTGCTGGCCGATGAAAAAGCGCGCGCAGAGAAAGTCACAGATAAAGACCGTGGCGCTGTTCTCTATGCCGAATTGCCTTATCAGGCGGTCGAGCTGCTCTCGCTTGATCAAGCGGCAGCCGTGCGCACGGCGCGCCAGAGTTTGCTGGGCGCGCGTGGCGATGCCATCGTGCGCTTTTTGGTCGCGCTGGCGAAACAGGAGCGGGCGGCGGCGGATGCGTTTTTCGTGGAAGCCCTGGCCGCATTGGCCGCGCGCAGTATCAATGAAACGCTTTCGCTATCCTGTTATCCGTTTGCTGTCGAACGTCCGATTGGCGCAGGCTGGCGCAGCGTTGGTGGCTGGGGCGCGCAAGAGTTACAGCCCAATCCAATTTTGCAGGTACGTTACCTCGAAACGCTGTTCCTACTCGCCGCGCAATTTGCGCAACAGCCCATCGTGACGGCTGCACCCCAGGACGGCGCTTATCAACTCTCGCCCGCCGCGCGCTTGTTGACCGGATTCAATGATCTGGAGCCGCTTGTTGCCACGCGCTTTGAACCGCTCTATGGCCGCTTCCTCGAAGCCAAACGCGGCTTGGCCGCCGCCGTCAGCGCCGATTTTATGAAGACCGTGCAATCCATCGGCGACACTAAACGAGAACAAAATACGGGCAACGCGTTTGAGCGCAGCCTGGACGCGGCGGAACGCGAGAAAGACCCGGGGCGCAAAGACTATCAATACTTCAACGCGATTCAGGCGGGCATCAATGACGAAACGCAAGAACGGCTGGAAAGCTTGTTATTCAAGATTTCCGCTTTGACGACGCGCAGCCAACTCGGCGATTGGGTTTATTACAACCTGGCCCAACGTGCCGTAAAGACAGGCCAGTTTGACGATGCTATCAAGTTGGCCGAACGCGTCGGCCCGCTCAATCTGCGCGCCTGCCTCTCGTTTTATATTGCCGACGCCGCGCTCGCCAAAAACAACGACCGGCAGCGCGCCACTGAAATACTGGAGTCTGCCTGGCGCGTGGCTGAGAAAGCGGATGTCACCAACGAGAAGGCCAAGGCCTTGCTGGGCATCGCGCATTTGTACTTAAAGGTTGAGCGCGGCCAGGCGTTGACCGCGTTGCGCGCCGCCGTGAAGGTGATCAATCAACTCGAAAATGCGGATGTTTCGAGCGGCCGGTTTGTCAAAGTGATAAAGGGGACGGGCTTTCAGCATTTTGCCGGTTACAGCATTCCTGAGATGACTTTGGGGCAGGTGTTTCGGGCGCTGGGCCAAGCGGATTTCGAGACGGCGCTTTCGATTACGCACGAATTGGATGACAAGGTTTTGCGCGCCTCGGCGGTGCTGGCGCTTTCCAGCTTCTGTTTGGAAAAAGCGCCTGCCCCACCAACGCCTGCCAAACCGCCAGCGGCAAAACCGGAAGCGAAGAAGTCCGGCAAGCCAAATTGAAGCGGCAACGCCTGGTTGAAGAAAGCGCAATCCACCTGGGAGCGCTTATTTCGTTTGGCTCTGCCACAAGGCGGGAATTTGCGTGCGCAACCTGGCGCGGAATTCTTGATAACGTTGGCTGAACTGCTTACGCTGATCCACTGTTAACGCCGCTGTCCCCTGGCAAACCAGCGCGCTTTCGATCACGCCATCCAACACCAGCGCTTGTTTGAAACACGCCAGCAGCTTGCCCACGCGGCGGCCACCTTCGTCAAAAAAACAAGCCTGCTCAAATTCTTCACAGACGTTGCGGTACAACTCAGTCAACTCTTCATCACCCGCCCAACTGACGCGCCAGGCCTTTTGCCATTCGCGCGGCAGCACGTTGCCGGGGCCGGAGACGACGCCAATCGGCAGCGCATCGTGCAACAGGTATTCATGCCAACCGGCGCGCAAACGCCCAATGAAGCCGCGCGGCGGGCAATACCAATCAAAAATCAAATTCGCATTGCCGATGTAAATGCCGAATTCGCCCGGCTGTTTGTAATGCAGCGCGGCCTTGGTGTAATTGCCCAGCACCGCGCGCGAGGCCGAAACCTTGATGCCGTAAAGCCAGGGCAGGCGGCTCAGCTCTTTGACGAGGTGCGTGCGGATGTGGGCTTCATTTTGAGGGCGCCCAGGAGAATTGATGTCAGCGTTGTCGTAGAGGAAAACGGGGATGGGATGCAGCGCGGCTTCGATCAGGTCATTCACCTCGCGGCGGAAGAAGCGCACGATGTCATGTTCTTCCAGATCGTTGATTGCCAGCGGGGCAATGACGGCAGCGTCGGCATTGAGTTGCAGCGCCAAGTCCAGGTTGGCGAGGATTTCGTGTTTGGTGTCGCCGTTGAGGCCGCACCATACTTCGACGGGCGTGCGGCCCTGGGTGAAAAGATCGGTGTTGATGGCTTGCACTTCGTCAACGGCGAGATGCAGCAGGCGCTGGCGCTGGCTGTTCGGCAGGCGGTTCCATTCGCCGGTGGTGCCGTTGGCGAAGATGACATCAGCGCCCATTCCGTTTTGAATGACGTAGCGAAAGACCTGGCGTTGTTCGTGCTCGATGACGTGGCCGCCCTCGTCAACCACGGTGAGCGCCGGGACGTTTAAGCCGCGCCGCAAACTGTAATTCATCGCCGCGCTACCTCCTCTTCCAAAGCACGCAAAAGAAAAAACCTTCGCAACCATGCCGGTGCGGATAAGTGCGCCCGCCAAAGCTGCCGGTTAAGAAGTTGGCCGGATCGAGACCAAGCTCAACCAAACGTTCGCGCGTCATATCGCGGAATTCGTGCCCGGCTTCTTTCTGCTGTTCGCGCAGCCACGCGACGACTTCTTCACCCTCTTCAGGTTCGGTCGAACAGACGGCGTAGGTCAGCAAGCCGCCCGGTTTCACGCAACGCGCGGCATTGGCGATCAACTGCCGTTGCAACGCAGCCAGTTCTTTCAGCTTGGCTTCATTCAGCCGCCATTTGATTTCGGGATTGCGCTGCAAGGTGCCCAGACCTGAACACGGCGCATCGAGCAGGACGTAATCAAAGCTTTCGACAAAGCTGGCGGGCAACTCCTGCGTGGCGTCCAACTGCTTCAACTCGAGATTGAAGACGCCCATGCGTTCGCGCATTTCATCCAGCGTGCGCAAGCGATGCGCGTGCAGATCACAGGCCACGATGCGCGCGTCGGCGGGCAAGAGGGAAGCGAGCAGCGTGGCTTTGCTGCCGGGCGCGGCGCAGAGATCAAGGCATTGCGGATTTGAGATTTGAGATTGCAGATTGTTAGCGACGAGATATGCGATGAGCTGTGAGGCTTCGTCTTGCAGGTAAAGCGCGCCGTTTTGGATTGGCTCGGCCTGGCCCGACAGTTTGCCTTCGGTGATGACGAAAGCCTCTGGCGCGACCGTTGATGGTTCGAAGCCAATGCCGTTTTGCGTCAGCCAGTCGCGGGTTTGCGCCGGATCGGCTTGCAGTGTGTTGAACCGGAGCGAGGTGCGTGGCGTCGTGTTGTTCGCCGTTGCGAGTTCCTTGGCGTCTGCTTCACCCCATCGTTCTAACCAGCGTTTGAGCAACCACGAAGGATGCGAGGTTTCAATGCCCAGGCGCGCCAGTTCATTCGGCACGGTCGCCAACATTTCGTCGAGCGTGGTCGTGCCGTCGCGCGTGGCGTTGCGCAGGGCGGCATTGACCAACGGCGCGGCGGCGCGTTGTTCGCGCAGTTTGATCAGATTGACCGATTCGTTGAGCGCCGCGTGCGCTGGGACGCGTGTGAGCCAGCGCAGTTGGTACAGGCCCAGCCGCAAGGCGATTTGCGTGGCGGTGTCGAGCTTGTTGGTCGGGCGTTGCGCATAGCGTTCGATCAAAAAATCGAGCGTGCGTTGCCAACGCAAGACGCCGAGCACCAATTCGTTGAGCAGCCCGTGGTCTTCGCGCGAAAGGGCAGCGTAGTTTTCAGAGGCCAGCAGATTGGTCGCGTAAGCGTCCTCGGTTGCCACACGCCAGAGAATGTCGAAGGCGGCGCGGCGGGCGGGCGAGATTTCGATAGGGCGTGAGTCGGGGTGCGACTGGGTTGGGCGAAGGGGTTTGTTCATCCGAGTTTTGTCCCAACCTGTAATTTGACGCCATTCAGAAAATCGCGCACCGCCATCGCCTTTTTGCCGGCGGGCTGTACTTGCGTAATGCGCAATTGCGAGTCGTATCCACAGGCTACGGCAAAGCTGTCTTTCGCAATTTCAACAATGGCGCCGGGCGTGGCGTCGCTTGTGTTTGTTTCAACCGCAGCCGCTACGATTTCGAGCCGCTGTCCGTGCAACAAGGTGTAACAGCCGGGGAAGGGCGTGAACCCGCGCAGCCGGTTGTAAAGCTGCGTCGCGCTCAACGTCCAATCCACTAAGCCATCTTCGCGTTTCAACAGCGGCGCGTAAGTGGCTTCGGCTTCGTTCTGCTTTTGCGGCGCGATCTCGCCGCGTTCGACGCCAGCCAGCGTTTCGATCAGCAATGACGCGCCTAGTTCGGCCAGGCGTGGCGTCAGTTGCGCTGTTGTTTCGGTTGGGCCGATGGCCGTCGCGCCTTGCCGCAGGATGTCGCCGGTGTCCATCCCCACATCCATTTGCATGATCGTTACGCCGGTCTCGGTCTCGCCGTGCACGATGGCCCAGTTGATCGGGGCCGCGCCGCGATATTTCGGCAGGATGGAAGAGTGCACGTTGATGCAGCCCAGCCGCGGCGCGCTGAGCATCCAATCGGGCAGGATGCGGCCGTAAGCGGCGACGATCCCTGCGTCAGCCTGTTGAAACAACGGCTCGAACTCGGCGCGCGCCTCAGCGGTTTTGATCTTCAGCGGTTGATAGACGGTCAGGCCGTGTTCCAGCGCGCAGACTTTGACGGGCGGTGGCGTGATGACCTGTTTGCGCCCGACCGGCTTGTCAGGTTGGGTGAAGACGGCTTGGATGCGATGTCCGGCTTCGATAAGTTTGCGTAAGCTGGGTACGGCGAAGGCGGGCGTGCCCATAAAAATCAAATTCATACTTCGGGTATTTCCAACGGTTCGATCTCTATGCTGTCGAACATCGCCTGCTGGCGCAACGCTTCGGCAACGGCCGCAGCTTTGCGCGCGGTCAACGGATGATCTGGGTCGCTGCTTTGAATCAGAAACGCGCCTTCGCCGATTGGTTCGATGCAGAGTTGGCCCAACGCTACGCCGGGCGCGACCGACATCGAATCGAGTTGGTGAATGCGAAAGCGGCCGGTGCGCTCGACCCAGTCTTCGAGAAACGGATCGCGCAGCGCGTGTTCGGCTTCGTTTTGATTGGCGTAATTGCCCGTGACCAGCAGGCAGAATGCCTCTTCTTTGCGTCTTTTCATTGTGGCGAATGGTTTGTTGAATCGTCGCGGCAGTCTAGGCGGCGGGCAGCGGGGAAGTCAAAGAAACGCTGCCCCAGATAGGCAAGAAGATATACGCAGAATAGCGCAGATCAAAAAATAACCTGACCTGCGTTAAGCGGCGTCTATCTGCGGCGGTGTTTCTTTGCCGATAGAAAACAAAAAAAATGGCCTCAAGGCGGGTGGTGCGTGCCTTGAGGCCATAAGCGCTGGATTGGTGCGTTGTTGGTGTGGTGTAACTCGAAAAAATCTTATTCAGCCGGCGCCAGAAAACTGATTGTGGGCACCAGCAATTGTCCTTTGACCAGCCGCAGCGCAGGGTTGTTCAGCAGCGTCGCCGCCTGGTTGAGCAATTCGGATTCGCGCAGTTCCTTGTATTTGCCGTTCTTGCCGAGCAGCAGATAAATCGTGCCGTTGCCCGGGTGTTTAGTGCGCGGCGCTTTGGGTGCAGCCTGCTTGGGTTTTGTGGCGGCCGCTTTGTCGTTCGTCGTCTCTTTCATTGCTTCGTTCATTTCAGTCTTTGCCGCGCCTGCTGTTTTCGCGGGCCGCTTTTTACTTTCGGGGATGTTTGCTTCCGTTGTGCTCGACACGGCAGTTTGCGCGCGTGACAGCATAGCCACATCTGACCTCGTTCCAGGATTGCTCTGTACGGTCAAGGCCGGTCGAGACACAACGGAAACTCTGGCGGCAGAGGTCTTCTTACGGACAGGAGGGCGGGCCGGGGAGGCCAGCGTTTGCGGATCAAACGCGCGCCCGGTCTTGGCCGCCGCTGCTTCCAAACGGGATTGAATCGAGACTAAGCCAGGATCGCCCGCCAACGCCTTTTGCCAATCTTTGCAATTGCGCCGGAACTTGCACGACCAATAACAGACTTCGACGGCTTTTTGGCAACTGAAGCGCTGACAGGCGATCTGCATGGCTTGCTCCTTTCTGAAAAACTACTCCTGCTTGACTCTGCGGTCGGTAAAATTTGGGGAGGCGGAACGCAGACTTGAGCAGCCAAGGATGCTACGGACAGCCGCACACGGCCAGACTGCTCAAGCCTGCCAAAATGGTCAGCGAAGGGGGAAGCTAAAAGGGGATGTCGTCTTCCTCGATGCTGACCAATTCTTTCGCGGGTTGCGCGGCCTTCTTGCCACGGCCCGGCGTTGCGCCAAGCGTGGTCGCAGTCGCGCCCAAGGCTTTGGCAATTGCTTGTTTCTTGTCGGCTTTGCTTTCAGCTTTACTTTCAACTGGCTCAGTTTGTTCGCTGGCGGTATTGGCGCTGACGGTTACGGCGCTCGCATTCGCCGCGTCGTTGCGCTGCCCCAGGAATTGCAGATCGAGCGCCGTGACTTCGGGGCTGATGCGCGTGTGGCCTTCGCGGTCAACGTATTCTTCCAACCGCAAGCGGCCTTCGACATAAACCTGACGGCCTTTGCTCAGATATTCATTCGCCAGTTCGGCCTGCCGGCCCCAGACGGTCACGCGGAACCAGGTCGTAGTCTCTTCCGGTTCGCCCTGCGCGTTCTTGCGCCTTTCTGTCGTGGCGACCGAAAACTTGCACACGGCATTGCCTTGCGGCGTGTGTTTCAATTCGGGGTCGCGCCCCAAATAACCAACGATGGTGATCTTGTTGAATGACATCTCGCACCTCACTTGGAAAACGCCGTAAGCTTGCTGGCCACGGCATTGCCGTTTGTGGTACCGCGTTCGCGCGCGGCGTCTTGCTGTTTCACTGACGGAACGGACTTATACGCCTGTTCGGATTTTGTGTCAACTGTGAAACGAAAGTTTTTTGCAGATTTTTTTCTGGGAAGAAAAAGAGGTGGTTTGCGGGCCAAGAAAAAGGCGCGTGCGGATCGGTTGAGATGCGCGCGCGCCCTGTGCTGACAGGCCAATTTGCTAGGGGTTAATCCCAGTCGCCGAGTTTGATGCGTTTCTTGATCTTGCGTTTGACCAGGTCGCGTTTCAGCGCGCTGATGTAATCCAGGAAGAGTTTGCCGTACAGATGATCTGTTTCGTGCAAGACACAGCGCGCTTCCAAATCTTCGACTTGCATGGTGAATTGCTGGCCGTGAATGTCCTGCGCGGTGACGGTCACGAGGCGCGGACGTTCGACCTCAAAGTAAATGTCGGGGAAACTCAGGCAGCCTTCATCGCCGACTTGTGTTTCTTTGGTTTCGACGATTTGCGGGTTGATCAGCGCGTAGCGGCGTTTGGGATCGCGGTTGCTGCCGCTGCAATCCATCACAAACAGCTTCAGCGATTGGCCGACCTGGGGCGCGGCCAGTCCACAGCCTTTCTCTTCGAACATGGTCTCGAACATGTTCTCGACCAGCGCGGCCAGCTTGCCGTCGAATTCGGTAATCAGCTTGCCTTCCTGTTGCAGGATTGGATCGCCGTATTTGACTACTTTCAACATCATTGCTTCTGCTCTTCTCCCTGCGCGGCGCTGAATAACACGCGCCGGTAAATATCTTCGACCTTGATGGTCACGCCGATTGAAGCAAAAGAAAGCTCGTCTTGCAAATTGGTGTGGAGCCGTTGTTCCCATTCGGCGGTATCTGCCGCGCGGCTATAAACTTCAATGCCGACGCGGTCTTGATGGATCAGCAAGCATTCGCGCAAGCCCGGCATTAGCTTGTATTCGGCCAGCTTTTCGCGGCGGTCAATCCGCTTGGTGGTGCGCGAAAGCACTTCCGCCACCAGAATCGGATCGTGGGCAATGTATTCATCCGCGTCCGTGGCCGAATTACACACAACGTAAACATCCGGGTAGTAAAAGAGCGCGGCCCGCACTTGCAGCAAGACTTCGGCGAGAAAGGCCTCGCAATCGCTTTCGTCGAGTTGCGCATTCAGCAACGCGCACAAACTGGCGGCGATGCGGTTGTGATTTTTCGAGCCGCCCGCCATCGCATAGATTTCACCATCAACGTATTCATGCTTGCTGTCGCTGGCGCGCTCATACGCCAGAAACTCTGCTACCGTCCAATTGACACCGAGTTGCTGCCTTTCCAAAGTTGTTTTGCGAACTGCCATAACTTCAATACTCCAAAAGTTGCTGTTGATAGCCCTCAAAATTGCGCTTCATCTCGCGCAACGAATCGCCGCCGAATTTTTCGCGCATGGCTTGCGCCAGCACGATCGCCACCATCGCCTCGCCAATCACGCCCGCCGCCGGCACCGCCGTCACGTCCGAACGTTCGAAGTCCGCTTCCAGCACTTCCTTGGTGTCAATGTGGACGCTCTTGAGCCGTTTGCGCAGCGTGGCAATCGGTTTCAGATAGCCGCGCACGCGCAATTCCTGCCCATTGGTCATGCCGCCTTCCAAGCCGCCCGCGCGGTTGGAACTGCGGCCAAAGGTGCGCGTCACGGCGTCATAGGTAATCTCGTCGTGCACCTGCGAACCGGGTTTGAAGGCGTTGGCCACGCCTTCGCCCAACTCTACGGCTTTGACCGCGTGGATGGACATCACGGCCTGGGCCAATTGCCCGTCCAGCTTGGCCGCCCAACTGATGTGCGAACCGAGGCCCGGCACGCAACCCTGCGCCACGACTTCAAACAGACCGCCCAGCGTATCGCCTTCTTCGACGCCGGCCAGATCAATGCGCGCGACCATGCGCGCCTCGGCCTCTTTGTCTACGCAGCGCAACACAGTGTCGTCATAGAGCGCTTGAATCTCGGCGAAGCTGGCGGCGGGTTGCGCGCTTTCGATCTCGCCTAACTGAATCACGTGACTAGCCAGCGCGACGCCGAATTCGCGCAGCAACTGTTTCGCGAGTGCGCCGACGGCCACGCGCATCGTCGTTTCGCGCGCGCTGGCCCGTTCAAGGATGTCGCGCAAATCGCGCCGGTCATATTTCATCCCGCCCACCAGATCGGCGTGGCCCGGGCGCGGGCGAATCACCTTGCGGTCTCTGCCAGAGGTTTGGTCAGGCGGCTGTTCCGGCTTATCCACTGCCATCACTTCCAGCCAATTCTGGAAATCGCGGTTCTCCACCAGCAGCGCCACCGGGCCGCCCAGCGTTTCGCCATGGCGAATGCCCGACAGGATTTGCACCGTGTCGGTTTCGATTTTCATGCGCCCGCCGCGCCCGTAGCCCTGTTGCCGCCGCCAGAGTTCGTGATTGATGTAATCACGGCTGATGGGCAAACCGGCGGGTAGCCCTTCGATCGTGGCGACGAGTGCGGGGCCGTGCGATTCACCGGTGGTAGTAAAGGAAAAGTTCATAACAGTCGCAGCTTTCTCTGGGAACATTGACGAGTCCGAAGCAGGCAACGAGTATAGAAGCGCGCTCCGTTATGGGCAAATAAACGAGGTTGATACTGCATGCTGCTGCCTGGCGTTGAATCAGTCCCGCCGCATAGGCATAATCCTCGCCTTAATTCCCAACCACGAATCACACTGAAAAGAAGGAAGTCACCACTACGATGTCATCATCACCGTTCGCACATATCGAACTCGCTCCCCCCGACCCGATCATCGGGCTGACCGAAGCGTTCAACCAAGACGCCCATCCCGCCAAGGTCAATCTGGGCGTCGGTGTCTATCAAGACGCCAATGGCAAGATTCCCGTGCTGCGCGTCGTGCGCGCGGCTGAGGCGCGTTACTACGAACAAGAAGCGACCAAGAGCTATCTGCCGATTGATGGGCTGGCAGCGTATAACAAAGAAGTGCAGAAGCTGCTCTTTGGCGCTGATTCGCAAGTCATTGCCGAAGGGCGCGCAGTGACGGTGCAAGGCTTGGGCGGCACGGGCAGCCTGAAAATCGGCGCGGATTTTTTGCGGCGCTTCTTCCCCGCTGCGCAAATCTGGCTCAGCAGCCCGAGTTGGGAAAACCACCAGATGCTGTTCGAGGCCGCTGGCTTCAAGGTCAACAGCTACCCGTATTACGACCCCGAAACGCACGGCCTCGCTTTCAACGCCATGCTCGAAACGCTGAAGACCTTGCCCGCGCAAAGCATCGTCGTGCTGCACGCGTGTTGCCACAATCCCACGGGCGTGGATTTGAACAATGAGCAGTGGGCGCTGGTGATTGATGTGGTGAAACAGCGCGGCCTGACGCCGTTTCTGGATTTTGCCTATCAGGGTTTTGGCGAGGGTTTAGAGGCGGACGCCTTTGCCGTGCGCGCTTTTGCTGAGGCAGGCATTCAATGTTTGATCGCCAGTTCGTTCTCAAAATCGTTTGCGCTGTACCGCGAGCGCGTGGGCGCGTTGACTGTGCTGACTGAATCGGGCGCCGAGGCGAAGCGTGTGCTGAGCCAGGTCAAGCGCGTGATTCGCACCAACTATTCCAGCCCGCCGTCGCACGGCGCGCAAATTGTGGCGTTGGTCTTGAGCGATCCCGAATTGCGCGGGCAATGGGAAGCCGAGTTGAGCGGGATGCGCCAGCGCATTCGGCAAATGCGCGACAAGTTCGTGGCGCTGCTGCGCGAGCAGGGCATCGAGCAGGATTTCAGTTTCATTCAGCAACAACGCGGGATGTTTTCGTATTCGGGCCTGAATCCCGAACAGGTCAAGACGTTGCGCGAAAAGAACAGCTTGTACATTGTCGGCAATGGGCGCATTTGTGTGGCGGCGCTGAATGAGCAGAATATCGGCGGGATTTGCGAAGCGATTGCGGAAGTGTTGTAGCTGAACCCAAAAGCGAATTGCCGCAAAAAAGCGCAAAAGACGCACAGCCCTGAAAACGGTTTGCGTCTTTTGCGCCTTTTTGCGGCGCCCTGCCCAGCCGGCATATCTTTGAGCAATGTCACGGCAATTTCAGCAGCCAGATGTCGGCGTCGCTGTTGATCTCGCTGAAATAGATGCGCCGGTTGTCGCGCGAAATGGCGTGGTGCGTGAGTTGGTTGGGCGGGTTGACGGCGTGTAGCAAACGCGGCGGCGCGCCGTTGCGGTCAGTGAGATAAAGGCCACTGTTGAACCGGAAGAGCAACCGTCGATTGTCGTTGAGCCAGAGCGGGTTATCGCCGGTTTTGGTGAGTTGTTCGTAGCGCTGTTGCGCGAACGAATAAATCACTACGCCGCGCGTTTGTTGCGCGACGGCCGCGCGCGAGCCGGCCAGCCACGCGCCGTCGGGCGACCAGTCGCGGAACAACAAATCCGGCGGCAGCGCGCCGGGCAAAGGCTGCGGTGTTTGTTCCGCGCTGGGCCGGTGGGCGTCAATGAGAAAGGCGTTGAGGCCGCGAATTTGATAAAGCAGCCGGCGGCTGTCGGGCGACCAGACGGGCGCGATCACTTCCTGGCCGGGCGCGCGGGCCAGCGGCGCGAGGCCCGTGCCGTCCGGTCTGATTTTCCAGATTTCGCTTTCCTCGCCGCGATCAGAAATGAAGGCGATCCAGTCGCCATCGGGCGACCAGTGCGGAAAGATGTCTTGCGCGGCGTCGTCGGTCAGCCGTTGTTTGGGCGCGCCCGTGCGGTCGGCGATGAAGAGGTCGGGTTGCGGTTCGCCGCGCGCCAGATAGACGAAGCTCTCTTCGTCGGGCGCGAAGACAAACTGGGTATAGCGTTTCATGCCGTGCGTCAGCGGCGTCGGCGCGCCGGTCACTTCTTCCCGCGCCGGATCGAACGCGAGTTGCCAGAGGTTTTCGCTGCGCATCAGTTGGCTGTAAACCAACGCGCTGCCGTGGCGGGCAAAGCCTACGTATTGGCAATTGTTCGACGGCAGCATGGCGGCTTCGGGCTGGCCGCGCACCGCGCCCGTGGTTTCATCCAGCGCCACACGCCACAAATTCATCTCGCCGCCGCGATTGCTCAAAAAATAGAGCTGCTCGCCCGTCGGCGACCAGACCGGATTCCAGTCCACATAAGCGTCATCGGTGACGGGCACAGGGGCGCCGCCCGCCGCCGCGACCGTCCAGATGTCGCGGTGGCCGCCTTTGCGCACGCTCCAAAACGCGACGCGCTGGCCGTGCGGCGACCAGTTGGGTTGCACGGCGTCGTGCGTGGTGATGATGCGGCGCGCGCGCGTCTCGACATTGACCGCCCACAAACGGCTGGTATGCGGATAGGTCATGCGGCCTTCGAAATCCCAGGTGATTTCATCGGCCAGCACGATTTCGCGGCCATCGGGCGACCAGGCCGGATTGAAGCCGGCGTCGGTGAGTTGCGTGACCTGGCTGCCATCGCCTTGCATCACGAAGATGCCTTCACCATTGCGCGAAGAGCGAAACGCGATGCGCGCGCCGTCGGGCGAAAACGCCGGTTGAAAATCAGCACTTGGCGAACCCGCGGTCAGGTTCACCGCCGTGCGCGCGCCGACGGCTTGCTGGTAAATGTCCAAATCCCCTTGAGCCTGGCTGTGTCTGGCGTATACGACGCTTTGCCCATCGGGCGCGAGGCTGGGGAAAAACTCCTGGCCGGGCAGGTCGGTCAGCTTTTGCGCGGCGGCGCTGAACGCCAAACTCGGCGTGACTGTCGCGCGCAGCACGCGCCACCACCAGCCTGCCGCCACGATGAGCACGCCCGCCGACGCCAGCACAGCCGCGCGCTGGCGCCACGTCAGCGCGGGTTTGACGGACAATGACTGTTCAACCTGTGCGAGCGCCGCGCGCAACTCCGCCGCGCTTTGCCAGCGGCCTGCGCGTGCGGGCGCGAGCGCGCGCGTCACGAGGCACGCCAACGCCGGTGGCGCCTGACTCAGCGCGAGTGCGCCGTGGTCAGGCCGCGCGCCCGTCAACAATTCGTGCAACACGATGCCGAGGCTGAAAATATCAGTACGCGCGTCGAGTTCCTCGTGGCGCGCCTGTTCGGGCGAGAGGTACGCCAGTGTGCCCAGCAGGATGGCCGGGTCGGTGGTGAGTTGCGGAATACGGATGGCGGAGCGCGAGATTAGCAAGAATCCCCTGCTCACAAATCTGCCTTCCGCCCTCTACACAAAAGATGCATCTTGAACGATACGG